>JANNFQ010000314.1:0-2369 GCA_031380045.1 Acidimicrobiaceae bacterium | reverse complement strand
CAAGGCTGGCAGCGAAGCAGTCGGACTGATTCGAGTGTTCGATCTGGAGGACCTCGATGTTGGGAGCCCGCTGCTCGACATCCGCATCGCAGCTGCGCACCGCGGCCGAGGTGTCGGCACTGCCGCCGTCTCTTGGTTGGTGGACCATCTGTTCACCACCTACGGCCAACTCCACCGCATCGAACCGACGACTCGTCACGACAACGTGCCGATGCAGCGGGTGTTCGACCGCTGCGGGTTCCGGCTCGAGGGCCGGATGCTCAAGGTCCTGGACGAACGCGGATGGATCACGAGCGGACACGTGGACCTACGCAATCCTTCGACGAGAGTGGTCGGCGCGGAAATATGGCGTTCGACTCCCTTCCTCTCCCAGCGGTAGGAGACGGTGCAGAAGCCCCATGCGGCGCACATCGGTCAAGCCGACGCCAGCGTCAGTCGGCGTCGCCCGAATCAATCCTGCGCTGCTGCTCGCAGACACGGCGGCAGCAATCTGCGCGGCGATGTCATCGGGACGCGTCGAGAGTCTTGACCCCCGCACAACCACGCCGCCTGCGATCGGCCGCTGGTTGCTGGACATCGGGTTTGTGAGGCAGAGCCCCCCAAGCGCAATCGCCCCGTGAACGGATTTGCGCCCGTCGAGCCAGCGAACATCCGGCACACTGCTTCGATGGGCAAGGACGAGCTACGCGGCCAGAGGGCATTGATCGCTGACGCGCTGAAGAACGCGAGCCCCGAGCGGCTCCAGGCGACACTCGACGGAACAATCGGCGACGCGCAGGCATTCTGCTGGGGAGCGCTGCGACAGTACGACCGGCACGACGAGCCCACGTCGTTCACGTCGCCACGCGACCATGGCCTTCAGCACGCCGATCTCCACTACCTCCTCGTCGGCGCTCAAGAGGCCGTGTCGCACGCCGAGCGCGTTGAGCAAGTTCTTGCGGCTCTGGGGAGACAACAACGGCTCCCGCCGACTCATGACATCCGCGAGCGTCTCCTGCAGATGCGGAATCTGTTGGCAGAGCACCGCGACGAACGAGTGCTGTACTGGCGCCTCACAGGCGAGCACACCCCGCACGTCATCGCGGTCTACGAACGGTTCGGAATGCCAGCCATCAAGGGTGCGATCGACTCGTACGAGTACGGCACGGAGGTCGTCGGCGGCATCTTGTCGCTGCGTGACCTTCGCGCAGAGTTGCTCGCGCTGAGCGACGACCTCGGCAGGCTCGCTGACCAGTATCGGGGCACTGGGCAGCCCGCTCCAGCGGCACCACCCGTCAACTGGTGAAAGCGGTTTTAGGCGCAGTGTTGGGATGTTGCTGCCCAGATGAATTCTGCAGCGCGAAGAGCGGCGTCCCGGTTCGACAGCGGCGCGGTCGCGAGGACCGTGCCCCACAGAACAGGCGGTCCGGGACGTTTGCGCTGAAACTCGATTGCCTGCAGAACTGCGGGGTGCCAGCCTCTGTTCGTGCTGAACGACCACTTCGCCGGCGAGGTCGCGGCCGCTACGACCTCACGCTCGGGGCCATGGGCTCGCCCGGGGTGATTGGGCCAACCATTGATCTCCTGGCCGAGCTCGCTGGCACGGGCGCCGCACTCGAGATGGCGGTCGGCACCGGGCGGATCGCCCTGCCCCTCGCCGCTCGAGGCGTACCGGTGAGCGGCATCGAGTTGTCACCCGACATGGTGGCGCAGCTCCGAGCCAAGCCAGGCAGTGACGGCATCCCCGTCATGCTCGGTGACATGACCACGACTCCGGTCGAGGGTGCCTTTCGCCTCGTGTACCTGGTCTACAACACGATCGGCAACGTCGAGACCCAGGACCGACAGGTCGCTTGCTTCGAGAACGCTGCTGCCCATCTCGAGCCTGGTGGCTGCTTCGTGATCGAGATGGTGGTGCCCGACCTACGCCGTCTCGTTCCGGGCCAGGACGCCATCGTGTGTGCCCACGCGCCGGGCTACGTCGGCTACGACCGCTACGACGATCTCGTCGCCCAGCACGCCGTCTCCCACCATTTCGTCGCCGATGGGTCCGGTGTGCATGAGGCTCGGACACCGTGGCGGTACGTCTGGCCCTCCGAGCTCGATCTGATGGCGAGGTTGGCCGGCCTTGAGTTGACCAATAGATGGGCAGACTGGAACCGATCGCCATTCATTGGCGATAGCCCGTCCCACGTGTCCGTCTGGCACAAGCAGCCGTAGCGCAACGCGAGCGACAGGCCACTTGCAACGCCCAGTAGTGCCGTTATCTCGAGCGCGTTGTCGATATGGACCGTTGGCCTGCAGGTCTGCGTCGAGGACATGTCATCGACGCAAGCTTCGGCAGATTTCGAGAGACGAAAGTGATGCAAAGAAGGGGGAACGTGCGCGGC
>JANNFQ010000494.1:0-2468 GCA_031380045.1 Acidimicrobiaceae bacterium | reverse complement strand
CGAATCCTTGCTGATCAAGATCGCCAGATCCTTGGTCATCTCGCCGGCCTCCACCGCCTGCACACACACCTGCTCGACGGCTTCGGCGAATCCGATCAACGTGTCGTTGCCGTCCATCTTGCCGCGATAGGTCAGACCCTGCGTCCACGCGTAGATCGATGCGATCGGATTGGTCGAAGTGGCATTGCCCTTCTGGTGCTCGCGGTAGTGGCGGGTGACGGTGCCGTGTGCGGCCTCGGCCTCGACGGTCTTGCCGTCGGGCGTCATCAGCACACTGGTCATCAGACCGAGCGAACCGAATCCCTGGGCCACGGTGTCGCTCTGCACGTCGCCGTCGTAGTTCTTGCAGGCCCACACGTAACCGCCCTCCCACTTCATGGCCGAGGCGACCATGTCGTCGATCAGGCGGTGCTCGTAGGTCAGGCCGGCCGCATCCATCTCGGTCTTGAACTCGGCTTCGTAGATCTCTTGGAACAGATCCTTGAACTGACCGTCGTAGGCCTTCAGGATGGTGTTCTTCGTGCTGAGGTAGACCGGGTAGTTGCGCATCAAGCCATAGCGCAACGAGGCCCTGGCGAAGTCGCGGATACTGTCGTTGAAGTTGTACATGCCCATGGCCACGCCACCATCGGCACCGAAGTCGGCAATCTTCATCTCGACCGGCTCGCTGCCGTCGGCGGGGATGTAGGTCATCATCACCGTGCCGGCGCCCGGCACCTTGTAGTCGGTGGCCTTGTACTGGTCGCCGTGAGCGTGACGGCCGATCACGATGGGTTTGGTCCACCCCGGCACCAGCCGCGGGATGTTCGAGATGACGATGGGCTCGCGGAAGATGACGCCGCCCAGGATGTTGCGGATCGTGCCGTTCGGGCTCTTCCACATCTTCTTCAGGCCGAACTCTTCGACGCGCGCCTCGTCGGGTGTGATGGTCGCGCACTTCACTGCGACCCCGTGCTTCTTGGTTGCCATCGCAGAATCGATGGTGACCTGGTCGTCGGTCGCGTCGCGATGCTCGATGCCGAGGTCGTAGTAATCCAGTTCGATGTCGAGGTACGGCAGGATCAACTTGTCCTTGATGAACTGCCAGATGATGCGAGTCATCTCGTCGCCATCCATCTCGACGACCGGGTTGTCGACCTTGATCTTCGCCATCGTGCGCGCACCTTTCCCTTCACCAGCCGCAAACGCGCCGGCAAACTTGTATCGGACTTGTACAGTCTAGCCGGTCCGGTCCCCCGTTGCGGGCACGCCGAGCCGACGTCAGGCTCCGGACGCCCAGTTCGCCCGGGGCCGGCAGGTTGCGGATGGGCCGAATCAGGGGTCGAGCAGGTCGGGCCAGGCGACGTCCTCGGTGGACTCGCCTCGGGCTTGCATCTCGCGTCGTCGCTGCCAGACCAAATCGGTGATCTGTTCCAAGTTGTCGGGCAACGCTGCCGCCACAAGATCGCGCAGCTGCCCGGCCAGCGCCGGACTGCGTCCCTGGGTGGACACTGCCACGATCACCGGCCCCCGACGGGCCACCGCTGGCAGGATGAACGAGCACCGGTCGGGGTCATCAACGGCGTTCACGAAGACACCCAGCCGCTGGCCGTCGTCGAAGATCTGTTGCTGCACTGCAGCATCGTTGGTGGCAGCGACCACCAACCACGCGCCCTCGACATCGGACGATTCGTATGCTCGCCGAACCATGGCCACGCCATCGAGCGCATCGAACCCATCGATGATCTGGGGCGAGATCACCGTGACGGCAGCACCGGATTCCACCAAGCCCGTCGCCTTGCGCAGCGCAATGTTGCCGCCCCCGACCACCACCACGCGCCGACCCGCCAGACGCACCACGATCGGATAGCCGTCGTCAACAGGCCGGGCGCGTCGGTCGACAGGCGATCGGCTTGAGTGCGAGTCGGGGGCGGCATCAGAGTCAGCCATCGGAATCAGGGTCAGGCATCACATCAGGGGCCGGCATCGGGGCCTGCATGATGCGCCGCCGTCAGTTCACTGGCGCGAGCTGGAAACGCTGCGACCGCACCGATCACGATGACCCCGGGCGACGCGACGTCGGCGTCGGGCAACGACGCCAGTTGCCCGGTCCATTCGCGTTGGCTGGCAAGCGTGGCGTCGATGACGACGGCCACGGGCGTACTCGGGTCGAAACCAGCCTGTACCAACGTGTGCACGATCTGCGCCCGCCGCTCGATGCCCATCAACACGACCAGGGTGCCACCCACCTTGGCCAGGGCCGACCAATCGACCGAGCTGGAGTCCAGCGCCTCGTGGCCCGTGACCACGGTGACCGCACGCGACACGTTGCGATGTGTGACCGGAATGCCAGCAGCCGACGGCGCGGCCAGCGCCGAGCTGATGCCCGGAACGACCTCGAACGAGATGCCATGACGCGCGAGTACCTCGACCTCTTCACCGCCGCGACCGAAGACGAACGGATCGCCACCCTTCAGCCGCACCACTCG
>JANNFQ010000468.1:0-1697 GCA_031380045.1 Acidimicrobiaceae bacterium | reverse complement strand
CTCTCGTCCCACTTGCCCGACGGCTCGGTGAAGGCCAGTGCGGCGATGGTCTCGCCGCTGGCGATGCCTGGCAGGTGCGTCTTCTTGGCGGCGTCGTCACCGCTGTGGATCAACGTGTTGGCGGCCAGCACCACGGTCGAGAAGAACGGCGCGCACAGCAGCGAACGGCCCATCTCTTCCAGCACGATGCCGAGCTCGACATAGCCGTAGCCCGAGCCACCGAACTCCTCGGGAACGATCAGGCCCTGCAGGCCCATCTGCTCGCCCATCTGCGCCCACACGGCAGGGTCGAAACCGGTGTCGGTCTCCATCTGCTCGCGCACGGCCGCTTCAGGGCTCTTGGCATCCAGGAACTGGCGCACGGTCTTGCGCAGTTCGTCCTGTTCTTCGGTGAAGGCAAAGTTCATGACGGCATTGTGTCGTGCGTGTGCGTCTGGTCAAAATCGTGATGTGTACACTTGTGTACGCATGGCAACACCGGCCAGGATCCGAGAATTGGGCATCCGAGAATTGGGCATCCGAGAGTTGCGAGGCGACCTGGCGGCGCACGTTCGCCGGGCCTCGAACGGCGAGCCGACCATCGTCTCGATCGCCGGCCGCCCTACGGCCGCCCTCGTGCCCATCGCGATCAGCGACGAGCGCGACCCGGCTGCTCATCTCTCGTCACTGGTCGCTTCGGGCGGCTTGATCCCGGCCCGCCGCACCGACGGAAAGCTGCCCGACCACACCGTGCCGGTGTGGGGCAACGTGCGCCTGGACCGGCTGCTGCGTGAGATCCGCGGATGACGCTGTACCTGGATGCCAGTGCAGTGGTGGCCGCGCACCTCGACCAGCCGTCGCGCGCCGTGGTGATCGACGCGATGGCGGCGGATGCACAGTGGTGCAGCAGTGGCCTGACGCTGATGGAGTCGTTGGCGCTGATCGACCGCGTCGCCGACGAACCGGTGGTGCGCAGCGACCTGGAAGACCTGGTGCGCCTCACGTGGGATCGCCTGGCAGTGGTACCGGTCGATCAACGCTGCCTCGATCGCGCCGCGTCGTTGATGCGCAGCCAACCGCTGCGGCTCAGTGATGCCCTGCACCTGGCGGCCGCCGACCGTCTGCCGCGCCCGGTTCGTTTCGTCACCTTCGACCCCGCACAGATCCCCGTGGCGCTCGCACTCGGCTTCGACGTTGTCTCCACATAGGTCCAGCACCAGGTCCAGTGCCGTCGGCGGCGGGCACACGTTGCCCTCGTCGGCGATAAGTAGTAACGTTCCTACTTCGTACTTTGGTCGCGGCTGACGTCCGCCTCCCACCGGGTCGAGCCCGGTCAGAGCGTGTCATCAGTAGGTATAGGCCGCAGCTGCGGAGGTCACAGCATGGCGACACGAATGACAAGCCGAGAGTTCAATCACGACACCGGTGGCGCCAAACGGGCCGCGCAGACCGGCCCGGTGTACATCACCGACCGGGGGCGCCCGTCGCACGTCCTGATGACGTTCGAGGACTACTCGAGTCTCGCAGCACAACACCCGACCATCGTCGAGCTACTGTCCCTGCCGGTCGGTATCGAGGACGTCCACTTCGAGATTCCGATCCCGCCCGACGTAGCCGAACCGGCTCACCTCGATTGATGTACCTGCTGGACACCAACGTCATCTCAGAACTCCGCAAGGCCCGAGCGACCAATGCTCACCGGGGTGTCACCGAATGGG
>JANNFQ010000464.1:0-8763 GCA_031380045.1 Acidimicrobiaceae bacterium | reverse complement strand
CATGCTGCTTCGCCGGCCGGGCGCTGGACCCACCTCGTTGGTTGCCAACTCTCGGTGGCCCGCGCTTCGACGGTCGAACGAAGCTCGTCGACATACGCGGCAAACGGCTCGACCGTCAGGTCGTTGATCTGCCACGTCTGTGAGCCAACGGCAAGCACCAATGGCGATGCGTCCACGGCAGCCATACCGACCGGAGACGCAGACGGCAACAGCGCAGCCTGGTCCCGTAGCCGTTGGAGGTCCTTCTGGCCCATCTGTCCCTCGACAAGTCGATGGATGGCCACGCCGTCGCGTATCCCTGCGGAGAGTTCGGCGAACACCGAGCCGTCGCCGTAGACGACGATCTCTGGTCCCCACACGAACCCATCGATGTTGTCGCCCAATTGGTAGTCGCCGAGTTGCACCGCCACGTCCAATGGGCCATCGACATGGGAAGCGGTGACGGCCTGCATCGACGAGGCAGTGTTGCCGACCTCATCCCCATCGCAGGCCGCGACGATCGAGAGCACGGCGAACGCGGCCACGACCAATCGAGCCAACATGAAGGGCGTCACAACGAGTCGGCGAAACCCTTGATGTCGCGGACGGTCGCCATGAACACGTCGGGCATCGCCGCGCGGAAGATGCAGTCGCCAGCGTGACATGTGCCATTCACCGTGCGGCTGACCGCCGACACACCGGCATCGAGCAACTTGCGGTAGTACGCCAGGCCCTCGTCGCGCAACGGGTCCAACTGGTTCACCGAGATGACATGTGGCGGCAAACCCCGCAGGTCGTCGGCGCCAGCGTGGAGCGGCCATGCCAACGGGTTGGTGGCGTTCTGCAGTTCGGGGTCGTACACGCGAGCGAGCACACCCATGTCGGTGCAACTGAGGAAGTAGCCGTCGTTCTCGAACAGCGACGGCAACTCGGCAACCGGTGACGCGTAGGCATTAGAGATGTACGGACACTGCGCGTAGACGCCATCGATCTGGCCGATGCGACCGTCGCGATTGGCCTTCAGCGTGGTCGCCAACGTCAGGTTGCCGCCACCCGACTCGCCAGAAACGACCACCTTCGACACGCCGAGTTCGGTCTTGTTGTCGTTCACCCATTGCAACGCCGACGTGCAGTCGTTCAGGCCGGCCGGGAACGGGAACGGGCCGTGCTTGCCGCCGCCGTTGCGAAACTCGACACCCACGACAACCAACCCGGTCGCGGCCAACTCGTCGCGCCAGCGCACGTAGCCATCGCCCGCAGCCTCGAGCAGCACCATGCCACCACCGTGCAGGTGCACGATGCCGGGCAACGATCCATCTCGTTTGGCCGGCTGATGGATGAACAACGTGACGTCGTTGCCATCGATGCCGCGGATCACCTGAACGCTGCGGGTCACACCCTCGATCGGCGGTAGGTCGGCGCCCAACGCACCGAACAGCATCTCGAACCCCGCCTCGGACGCGCTGCAGTACTCCAACAGTTCCTCCAACGACGATTCGAGGGTGACCGGGCTGGGCGGCGGTTGTTCGCCCAGGCCCAGCGGCGCCATCGCCGCCAACATGCGCGGATCGGCTCGCGGATCGTCTTTCAATGACATGTCGGGCGTACCCAACCGGCCTGGAAGATTCGGTGAACTGGCTGCAGTCATGACACGTGCCCCCCGGTGCGTTGTCGAACGACGAGACACTACTGGCCCGTCGAGTTGACGCCGCGACGAATGCTGCGCCACTCTGCGGTCATCACGATCGGCATCGAAACGGTGAAGGACTGATGAACGACCAGCAACCGACGGCAGGGACAAAGCGGCCGAGTGACATCGCGGCGATACCCGAGTTGCTCGGCGGGTACCTGAATCAGCGCCGCGAGGGCCACCTCGAGTCGTACCTCGCCGGATCGGCGACGCGTCTGGGTCCTGCCCCGGCCGACGCCTCGGTGGTCGTGGTCGCGGTGCACGGTCGTTCGTTGTCGCCGGCGCACATGGTCGAGCATCTGGTGTCGCGGTTGGGCGACGACAGGGACGACATCGCTTGGATCCTGCCGGTCGCCACCGAGCACACGTGGTACCCGTTGGGTTTCCTGGCTCCGTTCGCCGACAACCAACCCGCACTCGACGACGCTCTGGCAACGATGGCGACGATTGCCGAAGAGTTGGTCGATGTGGACTCGCGTCGCGTGGTGTGGGTCGGTCATTCGCAAGGTGCCTGTCTGGTGGCCGAGCACCTGGCGCGGCACCCACAGCGATGGGGCGCGGCGGCCATCCTGACCGGCGGCATGATCGGGCCGGCCGAGCACCCGTTGTCGGTGTCGGGCTCCCTCCACGACATGCCCACGTACTTCAGCAACGGCGACGCCGACGATCGGGTACCCCTGTGGCGCACCCAGGCCACGGCCGATGCCTTCCGCGCCGCGGGCGCCAACACGACGGTCGACGTGTTCCCCGGCCGCGCCCACGAGATCGGCGATGCCGAGATCAGCCGAGTCCGGGCGCTGCTCGACGGCATCGCCAGATGAAGCCCGAGATGGATTGCGAGAAGAGGTTCACGTCATGAGGTTCACGTCATGAGGTTCAGGTCATGAGACTGGCCACTGCGGTCACCACCGATGGTCACGTCGTTGCCGGGCCGGTCATCGGCGACGAGTTGATCGACGTGTCCACCTTGATCGGCCCGATGCCCGAACTGCTGCAGCCCGACATGCGCTACGCCATCGACGATGCCGCGTTGAAGGGCAAGCACCACAGCGTCACGTCGTTGCGTTGGCTGCCACCTGTCGTGCAACCGCGGCGCATCCTGTGCATCGGCGTGAACTACGCCGCGCACGCGGCCGAGTCAGATCGGCCCAGCACCGGCGTCGAGCATCCTGTGGTGTTCACCCGGTTCGCCTCGTCGTTCGTCGGCCACGAGCAGCCCCTGGTGCGGCCGCTGGCCAGCACGGCGTTCGATTGGGAAGGCGAGCTGGCAGTGGTCATCGGCCGGCGCGCTCGCCATGTGACCGTCGCCGATGCCGGCGGTGTGATCGGCGGATGGTCGTGCCTGATGGACGGCACGCTGCGCGATTTCCAGCGACACTCATCCCAGTTCATCCCCGGCAAGAACTTCGACGACAGCGGCAGTTGGGGGCCGTGGATCGTCACGCCCGACGAACTGCCCGACGCATCGTCGCTGGCCATCACCACCCTCGTCAACGGCCAGAAGATGCAAGATGCATCGACCTCCGATCTGATCCACCCGGTCGCCGAGCTGATTGCGTACTGCTCCACGTTCACCACGTTGGAGCCAGGTGATGTCATCGCCACCGGCACACCAGGCGGGGTGGGCTTTGCTCGTACGCCACCCATCTTCCTGACCGCGGGCGATGTGGTCGAGGTGACGATCGAGGGTGTGGCCACCCTGCGCAACGTGGTCGAAGACGAACGCTGAACCCGATCGCGCGACCCCGCACTGTCGAGCGGCAGGATGGAGGCGGGTCAGGTGGCCGGCAGCAGCTTGTCGGTCAGGAACTGGATGACTCGCTGCACGCTGTGTTCGTCACGTTGCTCGGTCAACACGCTGTGGTCGCGCTTGGCCGCGCTGGGCAGCTCGACCACCAGAAACGCATCGCCCAGCAACTCGCGCAGCGCAGCGAAGCGTTCGCCGACCAACGCGTCGTCGATGAACCGAAGGCCCAACACCTGGCAGCCATCAGCCGCTCGCTGGGCCACGGTCAGCGCATCATCGGGCGACAGGTTCAGGTCTCGGCCGCGGGTCGCGCCGCCCGGTCCGATGGCCAAAGGCAGTGACGGCTGCGAGAGCACCGGAGCCACCATGACGTCGTCCACCATCATGCCCAGCGCGAACCCTCCGCTGAAGCACATGCCGATCGCGCCCACGCCCGGTCCGCCGCACTCCAGGTGCAGCGATCGAGCCAGCGCCCGCAACCACGAGATGATCGGCGATGTCTGCTGGGTGGCCCAATGGGTGAATTCGCGAGCTACGCACATGCGCACCATCGAGCGAAATCCGTAACCGATGGTGAGCTCCTTGCCCGGTGTACCGACCAGCGATGGCATCACCACGGTGAAGCCGGCATGGACCACATCGTTGGCAAAGGCCGCGACCTTGGGCGTGATGCCGGGGATCTCGTGGACGATGACGACCGCAGGGCCGGTGCCCCGACGGTACGTGTCGTGCGTGTAGCCGGCGGCCGTGAAGGATCCCTTCGTCCAGTCGTGCAGCACGTCCGCCGGCGACCCGGCAGACGATGCACCCGGCGACTCGCTCACGTCAGCCGACGCACGGCAGCGAGCGCACGCTCGGCCAGCGCGTCGACACCTACTTTGAACTGTTCGATGTCGACCGCCTGATCGCCCATCGCGCCGTGCAGGTAACGGGCGTACACACCCTCGCTGATGACGGCCAGCCGCCAGCACGCGAAGGCGATGTAGTAGTCGATGCCCGACAGGTCTCGACCGGTGCGCAGCGAGTAACGCTGCAGCAGGTCGTCGTAGCTGGGAAAGCCGCCGGCTGATGTGGGGTCGTTGGCGCGGATGTTGGCGGGATTGCCGTCGAACCAGTACACACCCAGGTAGCCGACATCGGCCAAAGGATCACCCAGCGTGCACAACTCCCAGTCGAGCACACCGGCGATTCGTCCTTGCTGAACGTTGGTCAGGCAGTTGCCGAAGCGGTAGTCGCCATGGGCGATGGAGACGTCGTGCTGCTCGGGAATTCGTTGACGCAGTCGAGTCGCAACTTCATCGATCGCGGGCAGGTCGCGGGTCTTCGAGTTGTCCCATTGCGACGACCAACGCTTCACCTGCCGTTCGATGTAGCCCGTGCGCTTGGCGAAATCGCCCAGGCCGACAGCGTCGATGTCGACAGCGTGCAGATCGGCCAACACGTCGATCAGGTGCTCGGCCGCTTGCTGACGCATCGGACCCGGCAGCTGCTCAGCGCGCTCGATGCTGTCCAGCACCACGCCATCCACGTAGCCCATCACATAGAACGGCGCGCCGTTGACGGCGTCATCGGTGCACAGACCCAACGTGGGCGGCACCGGCACATTGGTCTTGCCGACCGCGGTGATGACCCGGTGCTCGCGGGCCATGTCGTGGGCGGTGGCCAGAACATGCCCCAGGGGCGGGCGACGAAGGACGAACCTCGAATCGTCGCCGCCGGTCACCAGGAATGTCAGGTTCGATCGTCCGCCGGCGATCAGGTCGAACCGGAACGGCCCGACCGCACCGTCGATGTTGTCACTCAGCCACGCGCTGACCCGCTGACGGTCGAGCCCGGCGGGGTCGCCGGACGGTGGCACAGGAGCGTCGGGGTTCGTCGTCGACATGACGGCTGACCATAACCGGGGTCACCCTGGTCGAGAGACCCCGACGACCTTGTTCCAGTTGACCACCGACACCATGACGAACTTGCCTGGCGCGGGCGCATGGATCAGGGATCCACCACCGATGTAGATGCCGACGTGACCGATTGGCGCGTAGTAGAAGATCAGGTCGCCTGGTTGCACCTGGTCCACAGGCACATGGGGCGTGGACGCAAACTGCGCGGAAGACTGGTGCGGGATGTAGACACCGGCCTTGCCCCATGCGTACTTCGTGAGACCAGAGCAGTCGAAGGCCACGCCGGGCGATTCGGCGGCGAACTTGTACGGCACGCCGATCTGCGAGCTGGCCGCATTGACGGCGATGCCGCTCATCGACGACGGCGCCGGAACGCTGGGCGGTGCCGGCGGATCGGGCGTGGTGACCACCGGTGCAGATGCGCCGCCCCCGCCCGAATTGCCGTTGTCGCTGCCGTTGTCGCTGGCCGGAGCGGACGGCGTGACGGCGGTGGCCGGTGCAGCAGCGCCGCCTCCACGCGAGGGAGTTGCAGCCGCAGCCTTGGCCTGGTTCTGAGCCTCGCGTGCCTGTGCCTTGGCGACGGCTTCGGCGGCACGACGTGCCTGTTCCTCGGCGACCAGATTTCCCAACTCGACCTGGGCGGCCGCGTACTGTTGCTCGTACTGGGTCGTCAATGCCTCGCCGGCCTGTTGCTGAGATTCCAGTGAGGCCAACAGGTTCGCCTGCTCGGTCTTGCGAGCTTCGAGCGCCTGGGTTTCGGCGCCGAGATCTTGGACCAGCAACTCCATCTCGTCGCTGGTACCGGCACCCTGATCCAGCGCTACACGAGTGAGCTGGGTGCGCTGCAATTCGTCAGTGACCGTGGCGGCCGAGCCGAGCAACGGCGTCGCGCCGATGGACGCGCCGCCGTTCATGAACTTGTCGATGGCGATCGATGCGAGCTGCCCCTGCAGCAGGCCCAACTGGCTGCGTTGGGCGTCGACCTTGGCCTGCGATACCTGGATCTCGATGGTCAGCTCATCAACGCGGTCCAGTGCTGCGGCGTGCTTTTCGTCGAGCACACCGATCTGGTTGGCCAGCGCATCGAGGTCGTCGGCGATCTGCTCGACCCGTTGACGCTGCTGGTCGACGGCACCGGCCTGCACCCGAGGGACGCCGGCGCCACCGAGGAACAGTCCGACAGTCAGAACGACCGACAGGACGACGTGAAGACGAGGGCCACTCCGCATGCGGGTGCTGACCCTACCAATGTTACGAACCAGTGTCGAAGCGCCCCCGGGGTGTCACACATCACGGTGGAACGACCTGCAACTGCCTATGGCGAATCTGGCCACTGCCTATGGCGAATCTGGTCCCTGCCTCTGGCGAATCTGGGCTATTCCCACTCGATCGTGCCAGGCGGCTTCGACGTGATGTCGTAGGCCACGCGGTTGACGCCGGCGACCTCGTTGATGATGCGATTCGACATCGCTTCGAGCAGGTCGTAGGGCAGCCGCGCCCAATCGGCAGTCATCGCATCGTCGCTGGTGACGGCGCGGATGATGATCGGGTGGGCATAGGTGCGCTCGTCGCCCATGACACCCACCGAACGGATGTCGGCCAGCACGGCGAATGCCTGCCACAGCTGTCGCTCGAGGCCGGCTCTGGCGATCTCGTCGCGCACGATGGCATCGGCGTGCTGCAGGATGGCAACCCGTTCGGGTGTGACCTCGCCAATGATCCGCACACCCAGACCGGGGCCGGGGAAGGGTTGGCGCAGCACGATCTCGTCGGGCAGCCCCAGTTCGTGCCCCAGCTTGCGCACCTCGTCCTTGAACAGCGCGCGCAAGGGCTCGACCAACTGCAGCGTCATGTCCTCGGGAAGGCCGCCCACGTTGTGATGGCTCTTGATGACCGACGCGGTGCCGTCGCTGCCACCGCTCTCGATCACATCGGGATACAGCGTGCCTTGCACCAAGAACTCGGCATCACTCAACCCGCCCGTGTGCTCTTCGAAGATGCGTACGAACAACTCGCCGATGATCTTGCGTTTCGTCTCGGGATCGGTGACGCCCGCAAGCTTGTCGAAGTACCGATCTCCGGCGGTCACGTGGATCAGTTCGATGCCCATGTTGCGCTTGAACGTCTCGACCACCTGATCGCTCTCGTTCAATCGCATCAGCCCGGTGTCGACGTAGATGCAGGTGAGTTGGTGCCCGATGGCGCGATGCACCAACGCTGCGGCCACCGCCGAATCGACGCCGCCGCTGAGTGCGCAGATGACCCGACCGGTGCCGACCTGGGCGCGGACCGCGGCGATCTGGTCGTCGATGATCGACGACATCGTCCACGCCGGTGGGCAGCCCGCCAAGTCGTGCACGAACCGGTCCAGCACGGCCTGACCGAACGGCGTGTGCACCACCTCGGGGTGGTACTGCACGCCCCAGATCTTGCGCTCAGGATCTTCCAGGGCGGCCACCGGTGCGTCGGCGGTGCTGGCTGTTGCGGTGAAGCCGGGCGGTGGCACCGTGACGGCATCGAAGTGGCTCATCCACACTTCTTGCTCGTCGGGGACGATGTCGTCGAGCAGCGTCGAGATCGAACCACCGATGCGGCTGAGCTTTGCCCGGCCGTACTCGCCGCGCATGCCCCTGCCCACCGTGCCGCCCAACTGCTGGGCGATGAGTTGTGCGCCGTAGCAGATGCCCAGGATGGGGATGCCGAGGTCGTAGATGGCCGGGTCCAACGACGGCGCGCCATCGACGTGCACGCTCTTCGGCCCACCCGACAGGATCAGTGCGGCGGGCGCCCGCCGAGCCACCTCGGCCGCCGTGATGCGATGCGGCACGATCTCGGAGTACACGTTCAGTTCGCGCACGCGACGGGCGATGAGCTGTGCGTACTGGGCCCCGAAGTCGACGACGAAAACGGCATGATCGGCGGGATCTGCTGGCATCGGACGATGGTACGCGGACAGGGTCGCACCCGTGCACGTTCACGACGAAGTTCACGGCCGTCACGTCCGCCCGCCACGTGCGGTCGTCACGGGCAGGCGTCACGGCGCTGGGGGAACCGACGACGGCGATGGCACGATGACGGACGTGAATCCACCCCGCTCGTTGCTTCGTCGACCGTTGCTGCTCGGAATGCTCGTCGGATTGCTGATCGGTCCCGGCCTGTTGTTGGCGACGTCTGCCGGGATGACCGCTGCCGAGACGACGGTTGCGCGGGCTGCACCACTGCTGGCATCGGTCCCGCCGGTCACAGCCGATCCAGCCTCGATCGGCACCAACCCGTTCATTCCCGAGGACGCGAACATCGGCGACTGTGTCAGCTCGGTACCACGCCCCCAGTGCGGTTCGGACCAGCAGGGTGGCTGGCATCAGTACTTGACGATGCTGGTCCTGCTGCTGGGCACGGTGTTCATCGGATGGCGCATCGCCCGCGGCGTGCGTTCGCGCGATCGCTCG
>JANNFQ010000443.1:0-4186 GCA_031380045.1 Acidimicrobiaceae bacterium | reverse complement strand
TGGTCGGCGTGACGACACCGGTCACTGCGTCGAACGCCGTGCCCAGGATGAACTTCTCGAACGCCCACACGGCCCGCTCGGTTGCTGGCCCGTACGCGGCATCGGTCGGACCCGGGTCGAAGCCAAGGCGCCGCAGCCGGTCTTGCAGCGCTTCCACTTTCGGCCCGTTCGTACCCGGCCCGACATCGTGGTCGAACTCGACAGCCGGAGCGGAGACGACTGGGACTTCCGCGAGGGTCGTACTCGGCAGCACTGGGGTCGAAGTCGAAGAGGTCGTTGTCGGATCCGTCGGGTTGGGTGCTTCAGATCGAGCGTCCCGACCGCGGAACTGCGAGTACACGACAGCGGGGACGACGACAGCCACCGTGGCAACCACGAGTCGACGACGGGTGTACGTGACGGCGTCAACCGGTCGCTGGGCGTCGCTCACGAGACCCGCTCACTGGTGGATTCGGCTACAGCAAGCTGATGTTCGCTCTGGCCGCGACGTTGGTCGATGACCAAGAAAGCGATCGAACTGATGAAAACCGCAGCAGCCACCCACTGGTTCAACCGAAGGCCCGCAAACACGTGGGCTGGATCGATGCGCAGCCCTTCGATCCAGAATCGTCCGGCGAAGTAGCCGGCCAGGTACACACCGAACAACCTGCCCGGTCTGAGGGACGTCCGCCGATCGAGCTGGATCAACAACAGGCACAGCCCCAAGTTCCAGATCGACTCGTACAGAAACGTGGGATGGAACGTCGTCCCCGACACGTACCCGGTTGGCAACTTGTCATCGGAGATCTCGAGTGCCCATGGCAGATTCGTCGCCCGGCCGAACAGTTCCTGGTTCCACCAGTTGCCCCAACGGCCGATCGACTGGGCAAGCGGAACGGCCGGCGCCACGGCGGTGAGCAACGGACCGATTCGTACATGACGTCGACGAGTTGCATAGATGCCGCCCAGGGTTCCTCCCAGCAACCCCCCCGGGATGCCCAGGCCACCCTTCCAGATCATCGGAATCCGGCCGAGGTCTCCGTAGAACGAGCTCCAATCAGTAGCGACGTGGTACAGCCTTGCGCCGACGAGCCCGCTGATCACCGCCCACATCGCGATCGAGCTCATGTCGTCTGGCGTGCCTGCGCCACTCTTCGTCAGCCGTCGGGATGCCAAGGACACTGCGGCGATCACGCCGATCGCGATCATCAATCCGTATGCCGTCAGCCGGAGCGACCCGATCGCCATCGTTCCGCTAGTTGGGCTCGGGATGCTCGCCAGAAACATCAGCACGACGTCACTCTACTACGACATATTGTAGTAGAAACCTCCGCCGGGCGCTGACAGCCGCTCGCGTGGCAAGTACGGAGCGGGATTCGGTAGCGGACACGGATGGCGTCGACTGTTCGAGCAGGCCATGATCTGGTCAAAGAGATCGCGGCGCGTACTGGGTCATAGAGGAGACGATCGGTGAGCATGCATGACCACCACGGCAACCGCTCGGGGCATCAGCCCCCTGCCGGCAATCTTGCTTCCGCTGTTCTGGAGATGAAGGGCCTGCACTGGGCCTCTGAGAAGGCCGTCGTCGAGGCGACGCTCGGGCGTCTTGCCGGTGTCCACGCTGTCGACGCGAACCCCGTCGCGCAGACAGCCACGGTCTCGTACGACGCGTCGGCAACGAACGTTGGCGAGTTGCGACGTTGGATCGAGGAGTGCGGGTACCACTGCGCCGGCCAGTCAGTGCCCGGGCATGTCTGCCACCCGATGGCTGAACCGAACGTCGGCGGCCAAGTCGCCCATGGTGAGATCCAGGCCAGCCATGTCGGGCATCAGGCCGGCGAGCCGGAGGCGATGCGGTCGCCGCACGACATGATGGGTCACGGGGGACACAGCAGCATGTCGATGGCCGACATGGTGGCGGACATGCGACGACGGTTCCTCGTTGCAGCGCTGTTCTCGGTTCCCATCTTGTTGTGGTCGCCGATCGGGCGGGATGTCCTCAACTTCGACGTGGCCGCGCCGTTTGGTTTGCGCGACGACGTATTCATGCTGATGTTCAGCCTGCCGGTCATCTTCTATTCGGCGTGGATCTTCTTCGACGGAGCGTGGCGAGCGCTGAAGGCCCGGACGCTCGACATGATGGTCTTGGTCGCTGTGGCGGTCGGCGCCGGCTGGGTGTACTCGCTGGGCGTCACCCTCACGGGCGGGGGTGAGGTGTTCTACGAGGCCGCGACGGTACTGTCCGCGTTTGTACTGTTGGGGCACTGGTTCGAGATGCGAGCTCGCGGCGGGGCGAACGAAGCGATCCGCACCCTGCTCGACCTGGCTCCGCCGATGGCGATCGTGTTGCGCAACGGCGAGCCCGTTGAGGTCCCAACTGCCGAAGTGCAGGTCGGCGATCTGTTGCTGGTGCGTCCCGGCTCGAAGCTGGCGGTCGACGGTCTGGTCGAGGAGGGCGAAAGTGATCTCGACGAGTCGATGGTCACCGGTGAGAGCCTGCCGGTGCACAAAGCCCCCGGCGATACCGTGATCGGCGCCACCTTGAACACCACCGGAACGATCCGGGTGCGGGCCACCAAGGTGGGCGCCGACACAGCGCTCGCCCAGATCGTGAAGCTCGTCCAGGAGGCCCAGAACTCGAAGGCACCCGGTCAGCGGCTGGCCGATCGGGCAGCGTTCTGGCTGGTGTTCGTGGCCCTCATCGGCGGGACTGGGACGTTCCTGGTGTGGAGCGTGCTGGCTGATCGCCCGGTGAACGAAGCGATCCTCTTCGCGATCACGGTCGTCGTCATCACATGTCCTGACGCTCTCGGTCTGGCCACTCCGACGGCGATCATGGTCGGCACGGGGTTGGGCGCCAAGCGTGGCGTGTTGTTCAAGAACGCAATGGCGCTCGAGACGGCTGCCCACGTCGACACCGTCGTCATGGACAAGACCGGCACCTTGACCAAAGGCGAGCCCGAAGTGACCGACGTCATCGCCGAGGGTATCGATGAGGCACAGATGCTGGCGCTGGTCGCTGCTGTCGAGCGCGAGTCCGAGCACCCACTCGCTCAGGCCATCGTCACCGAAGCAGAGCGCCGTGGCGTGCCCACTCTGCGGGCCGAGAACTTCGAGAGCGTGCCCGGCCACGGGGCACTCGCCACAGTCGACGGACATCGTGTGGTCGTCGGGAACCGGCGACTGATGGAACGCGACAGCATCGACCTCGGCGAGCTCAGCGCCCGTCGCACCGAGCTGGCCGAGGGCGGCCGCACCGCGGTCATGGTTGCAATCGATGGGCGCGCCGCAGGGCTGGTCGGTATGGCCGACGCCCCTCGCCCCACCGCTGCCGCAGCGGTCGCCGAGCTCCAACGACTTGGTGTCGAGGTCGTGATGCTCACCGGTGACAATGAGGCCACCGCCCGCAGGATCGGGTCGATGCTCGGGGTCACCACCGTGATCGCAGAGGTTCTGCCCGGCGACAAGGCCTCCAAGGTCGCCGAGCTGCAAGCGAATGGTCGCAAGGTCGCCATGGTCGGCGATGGTGTCAACGACGCCCCCGCGCTCGCGCAAGCCGACATCGGCATCGCCATCGGAGCCGGTACTGATGTCGCGATCGAAACAGCCGACATCGTGCTGATGCGCAGCGATCCACTTGATGTCGTTGTCGCACTGCAAGTCGGACGCGGCACCGTACGGAAGATGCGCCAGAACCTTGGCTGGGCCATTGGCTACAACACCATCGCCCTACCCATCGCGGCAGGCGTCTTCGAACCCGCTTTCGGGCTGGTGCTGAGACCCGAGATCGCGGCTCTCTCCATGTCAGGGTCGAGCTTCCTCGTCGCGGTCAACGCACTGCTCCTCAAGCGCCTCCACCTGCCATCGCCGGCGCAACCAGATCCCACGCCGACGACGACGGCCGCATCACCAGCCAAGATCAGCTGAGAGGTGGTTCGCTCGACGCCGTCCGTTCGGCAGGAGGCGACGACTGCGAGCTCTCGTCGCCGGCGTCGCCCTGTTGGGTTTGGCGGCAGTGCAGGGCAGGCCCCGACCGGCAGGCCTTCGGACCTGGTCGCTGATCGGCCTGCTGGTTGCGACGAACGGCAGCATCGCCTTCGCCGCCAGTGTTCGCCGGCGTTGACGGCCCGTACACCCGCCCGGAACACGTGCGTCTCGCGCTCGAAGTGCTCGGGGACCACGTTCGTCAAGCTCGGACAGGAACGAC
>JANNFQ010000424.1:0-1848 GCA_031380045.1 Acidimicrobiaceae bacterium | reverse complement strand
GGTGAGATGAAGGGTTGGTTCGCCTTCGCCGATGGGCGGCCGTCCGACCCTCTGGCAGTGATGCTGGCCGTCGACGCGTTTGCCCCCGCCGTGTTCCATCTGGAACTACCCGCCGGATGGGTACCCACGTTGGAGCTCACTGTGCACCTTCGCGATCTGCCGGTGCCCGGTCCGCTGATGGGCCGCTTCACGACGCAATTCGTGACGAACGGCTTGTTCGAAGAGGACGGCGAGTTGTGGGACAGTGCGGGGCGGCTGGTCGCGCTCAGCCGGCAGATGGGGTTGGTGGCCCGCCCGGCCTGAGGGTCGTGCTCAGCGGCGCGCGGTTCGGCTTGCGCGGCTCAGTTGCGTCGGCGCGCGTACTCGATGCCGGCCGCGAACGATCCGGCGGCCAGCGAGGCTGCGCCCACCGCCTGCGAACTGCGCCTGACGACGGCCTTGGTGCGCTGGCTGAAGATGACCGTCGGCCAGCCGCGCCGGTTGGCGATGCGTTCCAGCTTCGAGTCGGGGTTGACCGCTACCGGGTGTCCGACGGCCTCCAGCATCGGCAGGTCGCTGGCCGAATCGCTGTACGCATAACACAGGCGCAGGTCGTAGCCCTCCCACCGGGCCAGCTCGTGAATGGCCTCGACCTTGCCCTCGGCGTAACAGAAGGGTCCTGCCAGCCGGCCCGTGTACACACCATCGACGATCTCGCTGACGGTGCCGATACCGGCAGTCATGCCCAGCGCTCCAGCAAGTGGGTTGACCAATTCAACGGGCGACGCGGACACGATGTATGTGGCGCGGCCGGCGTGCCGGTGTTGATCGACCAACTCGCGAGCCTCGGGTCGCACGCGTTCCAACAACTTCGGCACGATCGATGTGTTCAGCCCTACCAGATCGTCGTGACGCACGCCCTCGACGGCGCCCAAGATGCGGTCGCGCACACTGTGGCTGGTCTCGTCGCTGGCACCGCCATAGCGGAACATCAGCGCGCCCGCAGCGTCTTTCATGAACTGGCGCTTGGCCACCAGGCCGGCGCGCCACGCGGCGATGCCGAACACGAAGGTGCTGGAACCACTGATCAGCGTGCGGTCGAGATCGAAGAACGCGGCGCTGCGATTGTCGGCGTACTCGGTCATCGATTTCTCTCCCTCTGGACAGGTGACGCTTCTTGGCGGGCCATCAACGTGGCAGGGTCATCGCGATGTCGAAGACGCGCCGCTTCGGCACTGCGAGGTCTGTCGTCACCGTAGCGATCGCATCCTTCCGAGTCGCACCATCCTGCAGTGCTGTGACCAGTGCCGCATGGATCGTGGGGTCGTCGGCCACCGCCGGTTCGTCGGCCCCTTCGACCACCACGACGTATTCACCGCGCGGTCCGGCCTGCACCACGTGCGCCAATCCGTGGGTCAGCGCGCCTCGCCAGACCTCCTCGTGCAGCTTGGTCAACTCGCGTGCCAATGCCACCCGTCGATCGCCGCCGCAGTGCTCGATCAAGTCGGTCAACGTGCGTTCGATGCGGTGTGGAGCCTCATACAGCACGACGGTGCGCCGCTCACGAGCGACCTCTGCCAGCCGTCGCTTGCGGTCGGCCCCGGCGCGCGGCAGGAAACCCTCGAACACGAACCGGGTGGTGTCGAAGCCGCTGATCACCAAGGCCATCACCAGCGCGGCGGGGCCGGGAACGGCCGAGACCTGAAGACCGGCCTGGACCACGGCACGCACCAGACGCTCTCCGGGATCTGAGATGCCGGGCGTGCCGGCGTCGGTCACCAATGCGACGACCTGACCGGCTGCAACCAATTCGATCACCTCGGCAACGCGGGCGATCTCGGTGTGTTCGTTGGTAACGGCCATCCGCAC
>JANNFQ010000417.1:0-9041 GCA_031380045.1 Acidimicrobiaceae bacterium | reverse complement strand
TCTGCTGCTGTCGGCCGTGGACGATTCGTCATGGTTCGCAGCGCTACGGCCATGGACGTGACGGTACCGATGCCCGATGCTGGACGCATGCACGAAATCAACCCGACACCAGAACAGTCATAGTCATCGGCCGTGATGGCTGATGAGCGATACATCGCATTGATCACATTCAGACGCGATGGAACACCGAAGCGGACGCCCGTCTGGCCCGTCGATGCGGGTGACGGGCGAATCGGATTCATCACGTCATCCAAGACATGGAAGGCCAAGCGGATCGGCAACAACAACCGTGTTGCGGTGCAACCATTCCGATGCCAACGGTCGGGGGGTGCGACAACACCCACGCGAACTCTGGGTCTGCCGTGGTGGTGCACGGGGCAGTCTTCGAGTCGGTGAATCGCAAGGTCAAGTCGAAGTACGGCTATCAACTCCGGATCATCAACATGATTCACGCAGTGCCTGGACGAATGACTGGACATCGCAACGACTGGGCCGTGGTCATCACGCTCGACCCGATGCGATCACGACGCCGCTCACACAGCGGGCGACGTCAGTTGCACCTGGCGTCCAGCGCGCCGGTCGGCGCCCGGTGAGGCTCCATAGGTCCGTCGGTACGCGCGGCCGAAGGTTGCTTCAGAGTGAGAGCCCAGATCAGGGGCGACACTCGCCACCGTTTCAGCCGACGCCTGTAGACGCGTCCGAGCGATCTGCGTTCGCCACTCCGAGATGTAGCTCATCATCGAGACGCCAACGAGGTTGGTGAATCGAGCAGAGAGAGCCGACCGATCGTCGATGTCTCGACCGAGCCATATGACGGCGACACATCGCACGCGGACGCGTCCCTCCTGCGCGGCGTTCTCAACCCCTGAGACCGGTAGGCCCCCGGCTCTGGCAGGAGTGCGCGCGGATGATGAGCTCGGACTCGTCGATGCGCGCAGCGCGCCTCTACTGTTCGCCGTCGAGGGGCCTGGGGGGCGTCTCCGTGGGGTGCCGTCTCGGTGCTGCACGCCGTGCACAGGAGGCCCTGATGGCAGACACAGTTTTGATCGCCGGCGCGAGTGGGCTCGTGGGGACGGCTGCAGTCGAGCGCTTCCTGCAGGCTGGGTACGAGGTGATCGCCGTCTCACGCCGTCGGCCGGAGGTCGACGACGTACGCCCGTTCCGTCACATTGCGTTGGATCTGCGCGACCAGGCGGCCTGCCGTCAGGCTGCCCCCGAACTGGCGTCGACGACGCACGTGGTCTACACGGCTGTCTACGAGAAGCCGGGTTTGATCCCTGGGTGGAGCGAGCGGGACCAGATGGATACCAATCTGGCGATGCTGCAGAACCTGCTGGATCCGCTCAGAAGCAGCGCAGTCGGGCTTCGCCACGTCAGCTTGCTGCAGGGCACCAAGGCATACGGGATCCACCTGCACCCGATGCGGATTCCGGGCCGCGAACGTCAGGCGCGCGACCAGCACGAGAACTTCTATTGGTTCCAGGAGGACTACATCAGAGAGGCATCGGCCGCCGACGGGTGGGGCTTCAGCATCTGGCGGCCGCAGCTGATCGTCGGGCCGAACTACGGCGTCGTCATGAACTTGCCGCCGATCATCGGCGCCTACGCCGCGATCAGGAAGGAAGAAGGACTGCCCTTCAGCTTCCCGGGCGGCACGCCATGGGTGTGGGAAGCGGTCGACGCACGACTGGTTGCCAGCGCGTTGGTCTGGGGAGCGACATCGCCCAACGCAGTGGGCGAGACGTTCAACCTGACCAATGGCGAGGTCTTCGAGTGGCGCGACCTGTGGCCGGCGATGGCCGACGAGCTCGGAGTCGAGGTCGGGCCAGACGAACCGATTCAGCTCGCGACCTACCTGCCCTCGAAGGCCGATGTGTGGGACAAGATCGTGGCCCGTCACGGGCTGCGGCCGGTGTCGATGGCAGAGTTGGTCGGCGAGTCCCACCACTACGCCGACTTCTGCTTCGCCTATGGCGCCGAGGGGCCGTTGCCAGCGGCATTCGTCAGCACCGTGAAGGTCAAGCAGGCCGGCTTCGGTGACGTGTACGACACCGAAGACACCTTCCGGTACTGGCTGCGCAAGCTGATCGAACGCAAGATCCTGCCGCCGCAGGGCGGCTGACGCGATCCTCGAGGCCTCGCCGAGTTGTTCCACAACGACCCCTCGACAAGGCGGCCTGCTGCGCTTCGTCGATGGTGCGCTCGAAACCACCTCGCAAGTGACTCTCGTCGATCTGTCGTGCTGCAGTCCAAGCGATGCTGGATGTCGCACGGGTTCGATGTCCTCGGTAGCTCGGTCGGCCGTCGCGGGCCCCGCTCGCTCGTCGCCGCCGAGTGTGCCCGGCGACTCGTGCTGGGCACCATCGGCCGGTCCGCCGCCAACTCCACGGTTCACCTCCATGGGAAACCGCCGTCGCGCCATCACGCTTGACGGTTGGGTGATCCGTGGCATAATGGTCTAACGAACGCCCGTTAGGGCGATCGCCGAGGGGGCGTGGCGACACGCAATGATCCAGAGAGGGAGCCGATGGAACTTGTCGACGCCATGCGCTCACAGCACGCGTGCCGCTACTACAAGGCCGACGCCGTGCCCGATTCGGTGTTCTACGACGCCGTCGAGGCAGCCCGTTTCGGCCCGCAGGGTGGCAACCGTCAGCCCGTCCGGTTCTTGATCGTCACCGATCCCGTGAAGCGCCGTCAGCTCGCCGAGTGGTATCTCGTGCCGTGGAAGGCCTACTTCAACGCAGCCGTCGGCGGGCAGGATTCGATCGTGGCCGAGAGCGGTGACGTGAAAGCCACGCACATCACGATGACCAACCCGGAGAAGTCATTGGCCGACGCCGACAACTTCGCCGAGCACTTCGCCGACCACCCCGCGATCGTCATCGCGCTCGCCGACATCGGCGAAACCCACCCGACCGACACCGACCTCGGCCGCCTCAGCATCGTCGGTGGCGCCTCGGTGTACCCGGCCGTGCAGAACTTGTGCCTGGCCCTTCGCAACCAGGGTGTCGCGACCACGTTGACGACCCTGTTGTGCATGTACGAGCCGCAGGTGAAAGAGCTCTTCGGTATCCCGGACGAGCTCTCGACCGCTGCGTTCATCGTTGCTGGTTACCCGGCGAAGCCATTTCCGACGAAGCTCTTCCGCCGGCCGGTCGAGGAGATGGCGTTCGTCAACAGCTTTGACCAACCGTTGTCAAAAGCATGACTGCGACGGACCGTCCGGCGTCGCCCGCAGTTGACCTGCCGGACCGCACCACGGTCTCGGGCATACCGCTGAAGGTGGCCTACGGTCCAGACGACGTTCCGCAGTGGACACGCGAAAGCGCCGCACGGCCCCCCGGTCACGTGCCGTACTTGCGCGGCGCGCACGGCCTCGGCTATCGCTCGAAGCCGTGGCGCATCTTCCAACTCTCGGGGTTCGGTAACCCGGAGGACGAGGCCGAGCGAATTCGCTACCTGCTCGCCAAGGGCGGCACTGGCTTCATCATGGAGCACGACCGGATGACTGCCGACAACCTGTACGACGTCGATCATCCCGAAGTCGTCGCTCGTCGTGAAGATGTCGGCATATCCGGCGCCGTCATCATGTCGGCGCGCGATTGCGAGCTGGCACTCGAGGGCATCGATCAGGGTCGCTACTACGCACATGCGGGTGGCGGTGTCGCCCAGCATGCGCCGTTCGCGATGGCGGCGTACTGGAACGTGGCTCTTCGTCGCGGCTTGCGACTCGATCAGCTGAACGGAACTGGCCAGGCCGACTTCTTCCTCACCTACATCGGCTGCCCGCCGTTGCACCAGATTCCTCCGGTTGCGGCGTTGAAGATCAACTGCGACATCGTCGAGTTCTGCAACGCGAACCTGCCGCACTGGGTGCCCATCTCGATGGCCGGCTACAACGCAGCCGACAGCGGGTTGAACGCGTTTCAAGAGCTTGGCGCGGTGTTCGCCTGCAACATCGCCCACCTCGATGAGGTCAAGCGGCGCGGCACCGTCGCGATCGAGAAGCTCGCATATGCCTTGGGCGGGGTGAGCTTCCGGATGGGCATGGACTTCTTCGAGGACATCTGCAAGCTGCGCGCGGCGCGGCGCATGTGGCATGACATCTTGCGCGATCGCTACGGCATCACCGACGAGCGGGCTCTGCGGCTGCGCATCCACATCGTCACAGCAGGCTCGGCGATGACCTATCAGGAGCCGATCAACAACATCGTCCGTGGCACGGTCATGGGTCTGTCGGCGGTGCTTGCGGGTGTGCAGTCGATGGGCATCTCGGCCTACGACGAGGCGCTTTCGGTGCCCTCCGAACAGGCGCATCAGCAATCTGTGCGCGCCCAGCAGATCCTGATGCACGAGACCAACCTCACTGCCGTCGTCGACCCCCTGGGTGGTAGTTACTACGTCGAGGCCCTCACGGCCGAACTTGAGGATCGCGCATATGCGTTCCTCGCCGAGATCGACCAGACCGGAGGCTTCATCGCTGCGATGGAGAGCGGGTTCATGCACGGCGTCGCTTCTGACAACCAGGTGGTGCTCGAGGCGCAGTTCAACGACGGCACTCGCGAGATCGTTGGTGTCAACGTGCAACCGAGCGACCACGACCCGTTCGAGATCGACGGCTTCCAGGGGTCGATCGACGCCTGGGAGAAGGGCATGGAACGACTCGACCATCTGCGTTCCGACCGCGACGGCGACCAGGCGAAGGCGGCCATAGAGTCGCTCGAAGGCACCTGCCGCGCAGGCGGGAACGTCATGGAGGCGGTCATGGCAGCGGTCGGCGACGACGTCACCGTCGGCGAGGTCGGCGAGGTGTTCCGTCAGGTCTACGGCTCGTGGAAGTTCCCTGTGAGCTTTTGATGGCCGCGAAGCGCGTGCTCATGGCCAAGACCAGCCTCGATGGGCACTGGCGCGGCATCAACGTGGTGTCGAGAGCACTTCGCGACGGTGGTTTCGAGGTGATCCTCGCCGGCATGGTCACCGCCGAGACCATCGCCCGCATCGCTGCCGACGAAGACGTGGACCTGATCGGGTTGCACGTCGGTGGGCGGGTCGAGGTCGTCGAGCGCATCCTGGACACCCTCGCTGCCAACGGGATCACGACGCCGGTCATCGCCGGCGGCACCATCCCGCACTACGCCGTGGAGCGGCTCGAGCAACGCAACGTGTCCTGCTTCCCGCCCGGATCGGGGCTGGACGACATCGTCATCAGAGCGAGACAGCTGACCGGCGTCGCGCCCGACAGTGGACCGATCAACGAGGAGAATGCGTGATGTCAAGCGAGACTCGATCGATCGAGCAGCCGCTGCGGCGGGCCACGTTCGGCGACCAACTGCGTCGCAACGCCGCTCGGTTGCCCGACCGCGCTGCCATCGTCGCTCTGCACAGTCCGCTGCACGAGCGGCGCGTCATGACGTACCGCGAGCTCAACGAGCGGGCGAACAGGTTGGCCAACGCGTTCGCACAACGCGGAGTGGGTCTCGGCGACGTGGTCGCCACGATGGGTCACAACACTCCCGAATCGGTGGTGGTCTTCTGGGCGGCAGCGAAGCTGGGCGCCGCGGTGACGGGCGTCAACTACACGTTCACCGCGCGCGAGATTCACTACCAGCTCGAGCACTCGGAGGCGAAGCTGCTGTTCTGCGAGGACGAGTTCGTCGCCAAGATCGACAGTCTCGACCAACCGTTGCCCAACCTGACCGTGCGCGTCGCCAACGATTCCTACACCGATGCCGCACCGGCGGCATGGGAGAGGTTCAGTGTCCTGGTCACCCACGGCGACGATCACGAGCCCGACGTCGATGTCAGCGAGCACACGCTGGGCATCATCCCGTACACCAGCGGCACCGAGGCGCTCCCCAAGGCCGTTGCCATTCCGCAGCGCAACTACTTCGTCTCGATGATCCCGTCGTACGTCACCGGCATCGGACTCGTCGAAGACGACATCTGGTACTACACGATGCCGTTCCACACCATCGCTGGCATGGGCATGCAGATCGCCCTGCTGAGCCTCGGCAACACCATCGTGCTGCCCTTCGCCGTCGATCCGGTCAAGGCGTTGGACGCCTTCATCGACGAGAAGGTCACCATCGTTGGACAGACCCCGACGTTCTACCTGCAGGTCATCCAGACCCCTGGTTTCGAGTCTCGCGACCTGTCGCGCATCCGCCGAGCCATCACGTACGGCGGCACCATGCCACGCGCGATGTTCGAGGCCTTCGCGCAGGCGTGTCCCGACCTCGAGTGGATCACGCTGTGGTCGCAGTCCGAGCTCGCCCAGACACCGACGATCGGGCGATTCCGCTCACTCGACGACGTTCCGAACCACGATCCATCGTGGATCGGCCGGCCGACAGCGCAGCTCGAGGTGCGTGTCGTCGATGCCGACGGCAACGACGCGTCCGAGGGCGAGATCATCTGCCGCTCACCCGGCGTCATGCGTGGATACTTCAAGAATCCCGAGAAAACCGCCGAGGTGCTGCGCGATGGCTGGCTGCACACGGGCGACAACGTGCGCATCGACGAGGCCGGCAACCTCTACTTCATGGACCGCCAGAAGGACATGATCAAATCGGGCGGCATGAACGTGTCGTCGGTGGAAGTCGAGCGCGTGCTCTACCAACACGCTTCGGTGCTCGAGGCAGCGGTCGTCGGTGTCGCCGACGACTACTGGAGCCAGGTGGTCACTGCCTTCGTCGTGGCCCGGCGCGATGCCACCATCGATCCCAACGAGGTGCGGGCGTTCTGCAAGGAGCAGCTCGCCGGGTACAAGGTGCCCAAGACCGTCAACGTCGTCGCAGCTCTGCCGAAGGACACGCAGGGCAAGATCCTCAAGCGCGAGTTGCGCCGCCAGCACGAAGCACCTGCGACTCCGACGACGTAGACGGTACGTCGATGGCCGACGCAGAGGCGTTGCTCGAAGAGGCGATCGGCGGCGATCGCCGGTCACTCGCCCGCCTGCTGTCAGTGGTCGAGGCCGGAGGTGACCAGTTCCGCGCGATCGCCCCGAAGGTGTTCGCCGCCGGCCGTGGTGCTCATTCGATCGGGCTGACCGGTGCCCCTGGCGCCGGCAAGTCGTCACTCACCGACGCGTTGGTCGCCGCGGTACGCCTCAGCGGCAGCCGCGTCGCAGTGGTGGCCGTCGATCCGTCGTCGCCGCTCAGCGGCGGCGCCATCCTGGGCGACCGCGTTCGTCTGCGCGAACAGCACGCCGTCGACGACGACGTCTACGTCCGATCGATGGCCAGCCGTGGCCAGCTGGGCGGCCTGTCTCTGGCTGTGCCCGAGGTGGTACGCGCGCTCGACGCCGCAGGGTGGCCCGTGGTGATCATCGAGACGGTCGGCGTCGGGCAATCCGAGGTGGCGATTGCCGAGAACGCCGACACCACGGTCGTCGTGGTCAACCCAGGCTGGGGTGATGAGGTGCAGGCCAACAAGGCAGGACTGCTCGAGATCGCCGACGTGCTGGTGGTCAACAAGGCCGACCGACCCGGCGTCGAGTCGACGGTGCACGACCTCGAACGCATGCTCCACCTCGGCAAGGCGCGGGCGTGGACACCCGTCATCGTGACCACCGTGGCCACCGACGGTGCCGGCGTCGATCGACTGTGGTCCACCATCGCCGAGCACCAAGCGTTCCTGCTCACCACGGGCGAGCTCGACCGACGGCGAGCGCAGCGTCGAGTGGCAGAGGCGCGGCAACGAGCGCTGCACGACGTCGCGGCGGCCGTGGCCCGCGCTGAGCGCTCCACTGACGGCCAACAGGTCCTGGCCGACCTCGTCGCCGGAATCATCGACCCGGTGACCGCCAGCGCGCGGCTGGCCCGACTCATCTGACCGAGCGAGCACCCAAGATGCGTGAGACGGCAATGTCGCAGTACGCATCGGCGACCTCGTCGATGGAGTAACGACCGGTTTCGCGGAACCAGTCATTCACGCTGTTGACCAGACCGAGCACCGCGAGCGTCGCGAGATGGGCATCGTCGTAGACGAACTCGGCGGCATCGATTCCGTCGCTGATGATCCGTTCGAGGCCCGTTTGGTAGACCCGCCGGATCGACTGGATCTCGATGTAGCGCTCGGGTGCGTTCTCGCGCAGCTCCTGCAGCTCGCGCAGGCCAACGGCTTCTTCTTGACGGTGCTCGTGAAAGTAGAGGATGTGGGCCCGAAGGAGCTGACGAAGCCGGCCTGCGTGTGACGGGATCGACTCGACGTCGGGCAACTGCGTCTCGATGAACGCTCGGGTCGAGTCGAGCGCGATGGCGTGGAGCAGGTCGAGCTTCGAGGGAAAGTAGTGGTACAGACTCGACCCGCGGATGCCCACGGCATCGGCGATAGCACGCATGCCCACTGCATGGAACCCGTGCTTGGCGAAGAGCTCCGTCGCCGCGAGGATGATCTCTTCGCGCCGTGATAGCCCCATGGTGTCGTCTGCCCCAGTTGGAAATCGAAGTCGATCCGTTGCACCCACGGCTGGAGTGTAGCCGTGCCTTGACACCCGTTCGAACGTTCGTTAGGCTTGCAGAGCTGCCGCAAGGGAGCTGCCGGCGTACCGATGGGGGCCGTCGGGTCGTCCTCAGGGGGAATCATCATGGTGTTGTCTGTGCGCCGTCACCCGGGTCGCCGCGGCTTCGTCGCTGTCGTGAGCCTCATTGCCATCGTCACCGCCGCGTGCGGATCCGACGACGACACGTCGAGTCCCACGACCCCGAGCTCTCCGAGCGTCACCGAGGCAGTGGCGACCACGACGGCCACACCCGACGCCGGCGCTGGCGACGATGTGTTGGCCGAAGCCCAACGCATCAGCGATCTGGCCATCAACGGCCTTGTCTGGGCGCCCACCGATTCAGACGGCGCGTCGTCCGACATCGTCGCCCAGACCGAATGGCTAGGGCCCGACGCGACACCGGCGCCGCCGAAGGACATCAACCGGCAGATCATCATCTGTGCCCCTGGCACTGCATGTGAGACGGCAGCCAACTACGCCGTCGAAGCGGCCGAGGCCATCGGCTGGAACGCCGAGATCGTCGCCGGCGCCGGCA
>JANNFQ010000400.1:0-5751 GCA_031380045.1 Acidimicrobiaceae bacterium | reverse complement strand
GTCCAACGCCTGGCCGGGGATGAGCACCAGGTCGTTCACCCGGGTCAGCTCGCCGATGGCGGCGGGCACACTTTCCCAGTACGACTGCCCGTTCGGCACGGCAGTGCTGGTGGAGAACACGTCCAGCACGATACCCAGCTTCGACGACTCGAGAGCCAGCGTCTCGGCGACCCTTTCGGATGCTTCTGGTGGCAACGTCTCGCTTTCGACCGGCACCAACAGCACGCTGCGTTGAGCGCCGGAGGGCAGACCGTCGGAGAAGCTGAGACGGGTCAGCAGTCGCGAATAGGCCTGGAAGGCCAACGGCTCGTTGCGGCCGACCGGGGCCCGTGGATTGGCCACGTAGCGGACGCGTCCACTCTCGTGGATGCCCATCGATTCCAGACCGACTGCGCTGCCGTAGCGGTCGTCGTTGCGATCGCGGAACAGGGCCAGGACCAGGCCGATGAGCAGACCGACCAAGGCGCCGCCCAGGGTGGTGATGGACACCTGCAGACCGGTGCGGCTGACCGCAGTACGCGGGTCGACGATGACCCGCCCCGACGACTCGGCCGTGCCGATGTTGGCCAACGCATCGCGGGCGTCGCCCAGATCCTTGATGGCCAGCGACTGGCTCTGCTGCAGCACGAACAACTCGGGATCGGACCCGTTGTCGCCGATGGCGTTGATCTGTTGGGTCAAGTCGGCGATCTCGGTGGTCAACGAATCGATTTTCGTTTTCAGCAGGTCTTTCTGCGACTCGACGGCCTGCTCGACCACGCTGCGGCGCTGCGCCAGGAACTCTTCTGAGTACACCGTGGCACCCTCGGCCGCAGCCTGGGCGTTGGGAGAGTTGAAGAACAGGTACAGGATGTCGCCGGTGGGTGCCGCCTCGCCTCGCGAGGCTTTGCGCACCTGCGCAGCGCTCATGCCGAGGCGCTCGCCCACTGCGGCCAACAACGATGTCGACCGGGCCACGGTGGCCTGCGTCTCGACATCGAGGGTTCGACCCAGGCCGCCACCAGGGGCGCTCTCGGTTGCAGTGGCGAACAACTGCAGTGTGGACTTCGACTCGTAGGTGGCCTCGCGGCTGGAGGCATAGCCCAACCCGGCCAGGCCACCGATCAGGCCGCAGGCGATGATCACCAGGATCTGTCGGCGCAGGGCTGCGCGTAGATCGGGAGTGCGTGGGCCGCCGGCCGTCGCTGCAAGGTTCAGATCGCCGGCCATACGAGTCTCCTAGTGTAGTCCTGTGCTCACGCCATGCGGTGGGCGCGCCCGGCTTTGCGACCGGCCGCCCTTCAGATCGGCGAAGAAACGGTCCAGCAGCACCCGGCGCCGCTGCAGTGTCAGGGCCAGCAGGTACAGCGCCAATGACAGGGTGTAGGCAATCGCGAATGATGTCAGCGTGTCACCCCAGACCAGACGCGCCGTGACCAAAGGAACACCGATCGTGACGCTGGCCAACAGCATCGCGGTGTACAGCGGTTCGCCTCCCGGGTGCAGACCCGACCGCCACACCTGAAACAGTGGGATCACGTTGGTGGCCAGGATGGCCACCGACCATGCCCATGCCGACCCGATCATCCCGAACCTGGGTGCCAGCAGAACGTTCAGCACGACGTTCAGCACCAGGGCCAGCACCACGTTGGCGGTGGACAACCACGATTTGCCCAACATCAGCAGCACCACGTCGACCAGACCGCACGCCGACGCAACCAGCATGGTGAGGCACAGGATGACCAGCGCGTTCGCACCTCGTTCGTAGCTCTGGCCGAAAGCGCGCATCACCAGTGGGGCGTAGACCGCCATGGCGATGTACGCGGGCCACGTAGCGATGACCAGCCAGGTGGTAGAGGCGCCGTACATGGTCTTCACCGCGCCCATCTCCTTGCGCACGATCAACCGACGAAGGCGAGGTTGCACCACCTGCTTCACGGCCGTGGCCACGAAGACACCGGCGATCATGCAGCGCGACACCGTGCCGTACACACCGGCGTCCTTCACGCTGACGACCGCCGCCAGGATCAGGACATCGAGACGTTGGGTCAGGGTCTGCGCCACCCTGGCCACGGCACGTGGCGTGTTGTACCGCCAGAACTCGCGCTGCGACAACGACACCAGTCGGTGATCACCGGTGTTCTTGAGCTTCAGCCGCGCCATCACCACCACCGCGATCAGCACGGTGGCCACGTTCGGCAAGGCCCATGCGTAGGCCATGGTGGTGGCGCTGGCCCCCCCGACCGAGACGGCCAACATGATCACCACCTGGGCGATCGGGCGGGCGATGCGGTCGAGGGTGATGCCCACGAAGATCTGATCGCACGACCGCAGCGCACCCGTGGTGACCTCGTACAGACCGGCGAACGGCAGGACGAACGCAATGGCGCGCAGCATCGACGTGGCGTCGACCTTCTCGCCTTCGCCCAGCAGGCTGCTCAGCGAGCCTGCACTGGCGTACACGGCCAGTGCGACGACCACACCCAGCACCGTGGAACCGGCGGTGACGATCCACACCAGTCGCTTCGCAGCAGGCGCCTGCAAGGTGGGCACCCAGTACTGCAACCCGGTCTCGATGCCCAGCGAACACAGGCCCTGGGCAATCGCGAAGATCGAGATGGCCACGAAGAACTCGCCTGCGCCCTGGCTGTTCAGCGTGCGGCTGGCAATGAGCAGCGTCGCGATGGTGGCGACACCGCTGATGCCTGCGCCGGCAAGCGCGAGTGCGCTGCGCCGACCCAGGCCGGTCAGCCCGTCTTCGCCGCCGACGACAAGTGCCGCGGGCGTGTCGACGATGGTTGCTTCGTCAGTCACCGGCGGAATTCGAAGTCGGGGCCAAGGATGTTCACCAGGCGCTCGTTCGACAGGGCGAACTGCTCGCTCAGCCACTGCTGGACATGCGGCTCGATCTTCGAGTACGAGCGGGCGTTGTGCACCTCGTATGTGGTCTCGAACGGAGCCAGCTCCAGGAACGACAGGGTCTCGGCATACACCTGGGCCGGTGCTGCGAACAACCGCGGCGCAGGAATGACCAGCACCCGGTCGCGGCCGAACCGCTCCCACAGGCGCTCGACCTGGGGCGCATACTGCCCGCGAGCCACGTACGAGTGGTGCTGGTGCGAGAAGCTGCGGCCGGCCGGGTCGACCAGCTTGTCTTCCTCGCCGGCCAGACGATCGGCTTCGGCATGCAGTGCGTCCTCGAACGGCAGGGTTTCGAAACCGCGTGCGGTTTCGTGCGCCCATTGCGAATGCGCCCGCTCGATGGGATCACGCAGGATGGCGATCAGCTTCACGCCCGGCAACGCAGCGTCGATGCGCGCCGGGCCGAGCGGATGGAACATGTAGTACGGGGCGCCTTCACCGACGTGCGTCGGCCGGCGCTTCAACGGGATCTTGCCGGCGTCGAACGGGAAGTACGACCGGTACCACGCCATCGACTGCGTGGCATTGGTGTCGAAGTAGTGCACCCCCTTGCCCAGGCGAACCCTGCCGACGTCGGGGTGATCGGCCAGGTAGTTGTACAACGACGTGGTGCCGGCGCGCTGCGCGCCGACGATCAGGAAGTCGGGCAGCATGCGCAGCGGCGCGGTGGCACGCGCAAAGGGCACACTGACCCGGCGACCGAGCTTGGCGGTTCGTCGACGGAGATCTTTCGGTAGTGCTGCGAAGCGGGTCACGTTGCTCTCCGAGATGGATCGAGGGGCGAGACAGGTTGTCGAGGTGCTGGCTGTGAACCGGCAGCACTGGCCGGTGCGGCGCGCTGCTCGAGAATCGAGGCCAGTTTGGCGATCCGGTCGAGGAGTCGCGGGGTGGCATTGCTCTGCGCGTCGTGCTCGTACCGCACCAGCACCTCGGCCAAGTACCAGTCGAGGTGTGCCTGCGCGGCGTCGGGTGCCAGCTCGGGGACGATGTTGCCCAGTTGCGCAGCAATGCCCGCCACTGCATCGGGAAACGTCAACCCACGGCGCTGGATGCCGACCTGCACCCGATGGTGGATGCGATCGGAACCGACCGGGGCCAGCTGGTCGTAGCGCTCCCAATCCCAGACGCTGCAGACCGGTTGCCCCGACAGGATGTTCCACGGCACGAAGTCGCCGTGGCGTGCCGCCAGGATCAACGGAACATGGCCATGACGGTGCAGCACCCGATCGACGGCGATGCGACCGGCAGGAAGCGACGCTGCGTCGTCGACCAGCCGGCGTACGAACGGCGAATCGACAGCCGGGCCCTGCCAGCCAGGTGAGGTGCGCTGAATGGACAGCGCCAGACGATCGAGCTGGGCCTGATCTGGTCGCCGCCGCCGACCGACCCTGACCGGGTCGATGGCCAACCACGAACCCTCGGCCCACTGGCCGTTGCCCAACACGCGTGGAGCGGCGAACTCGGGATGTTCGATGCCGGCCAGGTGAGTCAGCGCCGTCAGCTCGTTGCGCAACAACTCGGCGGTCAGCGGGTTCCACGCAACCTTCACGTAGGCCAGCGTTCGGCCGACGTGATCGTGCAACTGCAAAATGGGCTTCTGGTTGGCCCGTGGTGGGCCGCAGAGAATGATCGCCGAGGCGACATCGAGGCCCAGGTGGCCGGCCACGTGGTCGACGAGGCTGGGCGCGGCTGCACCAGCCTGCCCCACAGCAGCGGACACCGCCACGCGACGCGACGCCTTCGCGGCCCCGATGGTCAGCAGGCCCAGCACGCCTGCCGCGTCTTTCCACTGCCGCGACCGTGGTCTGTCGTCGCTGGCGCGACGGGCAGAGGCCGCAATGCTAGAGGCACGCCAGGGCACGAACTGGGTGGCCTTCGCCGCATCTGGCACTGCGATCAGTCGGTGACGATCGGTGCGGCCAGAGGCGCCCGACCACCCAGACGATGTGGCACCCGGCCACAGCACCGAGGTGAGCCACACGGGAAGACCAGGGGTGGACGGGGTGGCACGCATGGCGGGGGTGTCACGCATGCGAACTCACCGGCCGTCGAGCGGCTGCCTGCTGCCGAGGCACCTCGGGTGGGTCATCGGTACGGAACATCAGCCCGATCGCCACCAGGATGATGGGCAGCGACACCGGCACCAACTTGTAGAAGAACATCTGCACGCCACCGACGATCACCACGCAGGCCAACATCATCGACACCGGATCTCGCGGCCGCAGTGCCCGCGACATGGATGCCAGCACCCACGCCACGTACAGGCCCAGGCCGACCAGACCATGCGAGAACATCGCAAACCACAGGTGACCGTGCGTGCCGATGGCCGGCGAGAACGGGTTCGCAGACGGTCTGGGGCCACCCCAGCCCAGGATCGGCGAGTCGAGCGCGCCCTGCCAGGCCTCGTGGTAGATGCCTTCGCGGGCACCGGCATCGGCTTCGCTGAGCCGACCGATGACGACCTCGCCAACCGGGGTGGCGATGATCAGAACAGCAACCACGGCGACGAAGGTGGCCAGGAACTTCATCGGCGCCGTACGCCCGACCAGGAAGCTGCGTACTGCGATCAGCGAGAAGGTCAGCAGCACGCTGATCCACAGACCACGGTTGACCGACACGATCATCGGCGGCAACGAGACAGCCAACATGATCAGGCCGAAACGCCGACGCTTCGCGTTGGCCGAGTACAGCGTGGAGGCCACGAAGAAAGGCGTCAACAAGCCAACGTTGCCGCCCCATTCGTTGGTGAACGCAAACAGGGCGTTCGGCCGGGGGATCTCGACGCCGAACAGGTTCTGCACCTGGGCGAAGCTGGGCTTGATGAGGTTGCCGACGAACTCGTTGTCGGAG
>JANNFQ010000355.1:0-3254 GCA_031380045.1 Acidimicrobiaceae bacterium | reverse complement strand
TGCGCATCGAACGGGCCGGGTTCGGTGTACTCCAAGATCTCACGGACCACGGCCCGGGTGAACACAAACCCCACCACGCACACACCCAGCGCGACGACCGCCAGAACCATGCCTGCGACCGCCAAGCCGCGGCCCGACTGCACACCGCTGCGGATGCGACGGCGGGCAATGCTGCCGAGGATCAGCGAGGTGATCGCACCGGCACCACCGACGACGAACAGGAAGGGCACCCATGAGATGGCCAACCCGCCGATGCCGAAGATGAACGCCAGTAACGCCAACGTCCTGGGGAGTGACGGGGGCCGATCGCTGTGCTGGAACGCCGGCGGCCCGAACCCGACGCCGGGCCCGCCATCCGCGACGGGTTGCACGACTGGGCTGACACCCAGGTCATCGACGAAGCGGCGGCCGTTGATCGACACGTCGGCAGTCCAGCTCTGGCCGTTGAACCAGCGGAACTCGAATCGATGGACGGGGTCGTGATACCACCCGGCAGCACTCAACACTTCGCCCCGTTCGTCCACTGGTCCGAGACGCTATCGGTGGCGAGCCGTACGCTCGCTGTTCATGGAGATCGTGCTCATTCGCCACGGCGAACCCGAATGGGTTCGCGATGGCCTCAACGTCGACAACCCACCACTGACCCAGCGCGGTCATCACCAGGCCGCGGCGATGGCCGAGTTCCTGCGTGACGAGCATTTCGACGAGGTGTTCTGCTCGCCCTTGCGGCGAGCCCGACAGACGGCGGCGCCGTTGTTCGCAGTGCTCGGCCGCGACGAGCAGATCGACCCATGGCTGGAAGAGATCCGCAATCCCATCTGGCACGGAACGCCCGAGCAGAAGTCGGCCGAGGCGTACCGGCAGGATCGGGCGCGCCGATCGCACGAACGGTGGCAAGGTTTGGAAGGTGGCGAACCGGTCAGCGACTTCGTCGAGCGCATCCACCTCGGCTGTTCGCTGTTCCTCGCCGAACGGGCAGTTCACCGCACCGATGCCGAGTTGGCCATGTGGGACATCGCCGATCCCGAACGACGGATCGCGCTCGTCGCGCACGCCGGCACCAACTCCGTTGCCATCTGCCACCTGTTGGGCCTGGCCCCGACACCGTGGGAGTGGGACCGCTTCGTCATCGGGCACGCATCGGTCAGCCGTTTGCGCACCATGGAGATGGGCGATGGGCACAGCTTCAGCCTGACCCGCCTTGGCGACAACGAGTTCCTCGCCAAGACCGACCGCACCGGCTGACGCCTGCCGTCTCGTGACTGCGGATCAGGACGGCAGGGTTATGGTCGGCTCATGACCGACGTGCTGCCTGATCCCGACCGGCTGAAGCTGTTCTCGTTCCAGTTGTTCACCAAGCTCGAGGGTGCAGTCACGGCAGGCATGATCCACCTGGGCGATCAGTTGGGGTTGTACAAGGCGATGGCCGCAACGTCCGGAGCGTGTACCACGGCCGAGTTGGCCGCATCGACGGAACTGTCCGAGCGCTGGGTGCGCGAGTGGGCGTACAACCAGGCGGCGGCAGGCATGATCGTGGCGGTCACCGATCAGGCTGACGACCAGGCTGACGACATCGGCGTCGAGCGATTCTCGCTGTCGCCAGAGGCCAGGGCCGTGTTGGCCGACCCCGACCATCCCGCGTACGGCATGGGCATGTTCCACCGCCTTCCGCAAACGATGCGCGCGCTCGAGCACATGCCGCACAGCTTTCGTTCGGGGGTCGGCCACGACTACGACAGCCACGGTCCCGAGGGTGCAGTAGGCATCGAGCGCAGCTTCGAACCATGGAACCGCAGTTTTCTGCTGCCGGTGGTGTTGCCGGCACTCGACGACGTGGTCGAAAAGCTGCAGGGCGGTGCCACCGTGGCCGACGTCGGGTGCGGTGCCGGGGGAGCGGTGCTGCTGATGGCCGCGGCATACCCCAACAGCCAGTTCGTGGGGTACGACATCTCGCGGTACGCCCTCGGTCGCGCCGCTGAAAAACTCGAATCCAGCGGTGTCGCCAACGCTCGTTTCGTCGATCCACGCGACGAGCCGCTGCCGCAGAACGGAAACGTCGACCTGATCACCACCTTCGACTGCATCCACGACATGACGCATCCGCAAGAGATGATGCATGCCATCCGTCAGGCGATCGCACCAGACGGTTCGTGGCTGCTGGTCGACATCAAGGCACTCGACACGTTTGCCGAGAACGTGAAGAAGAATCCGATGGCGTCCTTGATGTACGGGATCAGCGTGTTGAGTTGCATGTCGTCGGCGCTCAGCGAACACGACGGTGCGGGTTTGGGCACGCTGGGCCTGTCGGAACGGCGCGCCCGCGAGATGAGCGAGGCCGCCGGATTCACACGCTTCCGGAAGATGTCGGTCGATCATTCCGTGAACGCGTTCTACGAAGTTCGTCCCTAGTCGCATGCGGCTGGGTCAGGGACCCAACAGGTCCCAGCGATTGCCGGCGACGTCCAGGAAGACGGCGACCTTTCCGTAGGGCTGGTCCTTCGGAGCGGTGGCGAACTGGACTCCGGCGTCGTTCATCCGGCGATACGACATGTCGAAGTCGTCGACACGAAGGAAGAAGCCGACACGACCCGCCACTTGATTGCCGACCGAGGCAGCTTGCCGGTCGCCCTCGGCACGTGCCAGCACGATGCCGGTGATCGCGCCGGGCGGGCGCACGACCACCCAACGCTTCGGTCGGCCATCGTTGGTCATCGACGGCACGTCGTCGACCAACTCGAAGCCCAACATGCCAACGAAGAACTCGATGGCGAGGTCGTAGTCATCGACGATGACGGCAACAGACTCGATGTGCATTGCGTGACCGTAGTCGTGGGGAACTCGGGGCGAAATCAGCCGACCGGCCAGGTCTCGACGGTCTCGTAGCGGGCGCCCGATGGCTCGAGCCTGCTCTGCACCAGGGCAATCTCGTCCACATCGAATGCTGCACTGACCAGTGCGCCCAACGCTGTCGGCATGGGCACGTGCGACTTCACCCGTGCCACCGTGAGGTGGCCGAGGAATCGCTTGCGGGGTGGCTCGCCGATGTGGCCCGTCAACTCGTTCACCCGTTCGACAAGTGCGTCCAGCCCGTCGACCGGAACCACCAGTGCCCTTTCAGAGATGACATCGATTGCCGGCCCGAGGCGGGCGTGGGGGGGGGGGAAGGAGATGGAGGAGAACGCCACAAAAAACACCCGCCCGGCGAACAAGCCCAGGGACCGCAACCAGAATTTGAAAATGTAGGGGGTGAAGAA
>JANNFQ010000344.1:0-1532 GCA_031380045.1 Acidimicrobiaceae bacterium | reverse complement strand
CCTGAAGAGTTCGGCCCGTGCAGTGTGCGCTTCCAGCCTGCGGCTGTACGACCTCACCAACTTTGGCGGCAGCGTCGTCGCCTTCACGCAGCGGCTCACCGTCGTCAACACCTCCGCTGTCGGTTTCGACAACCGCACCAGCAGCTACAAGGTCGGTGCGTGCAGCGTGCTCATGTGGGATGGCGCCAACGGCACGGGCTCCGTCTACACCGGACCCATGGGCGCCGGTGTCAGTTCCGCCACGATGAATCCATTCTGGGACAACAGGATCGGCAGCATCTACATCAACTGAGCCGAGCCGCTCGGCGACACCCAGCCGGTACCGCCGATCGGACTGTGTGACCGAGGTCGTCGATGAATTCTTCGCTTCCTCGGTCACACTGCGGGCAGATCCGTACCTGTAGTAGGTATGGCGGAGAACGATGTGTTCAGGCTCGCGGATGCAGGTCTTGCGCCCCACCCGGCACGCCTCGTCCAGCCGAACATGGGTGTCAGGCTGTCGGCCATTCCTCGATCGTCACTGCTCGACGCAGATCTGCAGCAACCGTTCACTGCGCACGAACCAGTGGACATCGGCCCGCGTTTCATCGGTCAGGTGGCCATGGCCTCGCACGACGAACTGGTCGTGATCGGCCATGTCGCCGACGGTCTGATCGAGGTGTGGCGGGGTTCGGTCCACGGATTGACACGGCTGACGCAGTTGGCCGCGCCCGTACCCGCCGGTGGGCTGGTGTCGTTGGTCAGGTATCGCAACGAATGGCACCTGTTCGCCCGCAGCGAGCATGGCCGCAGCTCGCATCTCATCTCGACCGACCTGCGCGAATGGGCAGCGCTCTCGCAACTGACCGACAGTTTCCCGGCTTTCGCCGTCTCGGGCGCAGCAGTGCGCAACGGCGATCTGCTCTTGGCCGGACGTATCTTCGTCGACAGCACGGCGTTCGGGTGGGGCCTGTTGCGAAGCGACGGCCGCAGCTTCGAGGCCCGTCCAGTGCCCTTGCCGCTGGCTACCCAACTGGGCGTCGTCGGGCCGATCGTCAATGGCCGTGGCGACACCGTCCTGCTGCTGGACTCTGGTCACAACCGAACCGTGGCCAGATCGGCCGGTACGGGATGGAGCCTCAGCTTGCTTGTTCCCGATGTGACCCCATCGGCGGCGTTCGGTGATGATGCCGACCTGTGGTTGGTGGGAGACGACAACACGACGAACGTTCCATCGGTCGCCAGGATCGACTCCCCACGCGTCATCGCGCTGCCGCCGGGGCCGGGGCCGGGGCCGGGCGACACCGCCGATGACGCCGCCGACGCTGGTGGGGCCGGCACGCGGCAGCCCGGGCGAGTGCGCGCAGCAATGGTGCACGACCACTTCTTGATCCTGGCTCACGAGACCTGAAGTCGCCCTGATGCTGGCGACGCACGGTGTTCAGGCGACGGTACTCAGGCGTACATCGCCTCGATCTCGGTGGCATAGCGCGCGTTCACGCCACGGCGCTTCAGTTTCGCGGTGGGCGTCAACACGTCGCTGTCGGGCAGCC
>JANNFQ010000339.1:0-11958 GCA_031380045.1 Acidimicrobiaceae bacterium | reverse complement strand
ATGCATGTCAGCGACCCTGCTGCTGGGTGGCGCGAGGCAGCCGCTTGGTACCCGTTCGGCGGCCGTAGCCCTCGCTGGACCCACGGTTGGCACTGAGGCGACGGAACCGGTCACCGTGCAGGACGTCGAGCATCTGGATGTCTGGGGGAACCATCAAGGGGTTTGTTCCTTCGCTGGCGATGCCGCACCACTGAGTGACATCATTCTGATGTCATCATGATGTCATGGCGGTTCGCCGCATGCAAGTGTCGATCTGGTGCCCCTCGTCACGGCTTGTCCACCTCGGCAGGGGCGGGGCGATCAGAGGTCGATGTCGTCCCACTCGATGACGTCAGCACGCTGTGGCACGTGGACATCGACGGCTTCGTCGACGCCCGTCATCGTCACGTCGACCGACGCGTACTCGCCCATCATCTGCAACCCGTACTTCAGACGGACCATCTGGTTCGACTTGTTGACGTACACGTCGAACGCTGCCCGATCTCGGGGGTCCGGCTCGCCGTCGTTGACGAATCCGCTGTGCTCGACGGCACGCAGATCGGTGTCGTCGTCGACGGTGATGACGAAGTGCTTCACTCGCTCGCCGTGAACTTCCTCGAAGCCCAGATCGTCGATCGTGTCCGCGGTCTCGAGCAGCAGCATTGCGTCCAGTGGGTTCTCGCCGACCTGGTCGTACAACCCGGACGCTTCGGTGGCCCACATCTCGTCGAGGTCGAACCGAATCCACTCCGCGTCGCCGACGTCGAAGCCGATGTCGGAGTACAAGTCGGCTTCCACGTAGACGCGATTGCGGGCGATGTCGAACACGTACTCGGACGAACCGTCGGAGTCGTCGTTCATCGTCATCGACGTCAGCCGTTGGTCGAGGTCTGTCTGGACCTCGCCGAACGTGGTTGCGCCGCCGAGTCGCACGGCCTCGAACTCGTAGGTCAACGTGGTGGTGTCGCGTGCTCGTGCGGCAGATGCCTCCAACGAGTACGTATCAGTTGGTGCAGCAAGCACCACGACGACGGTGGTCATCGATGTCGCGATGCCAGCCACCGCCAGTACCGCGGCGATGCCGGTTCGGCGACGGCGGGCGGTCGACTGAGGGTCTGTCACGGGATGTGGCGAAGGCGGTGACCAATCGATCGACCGGCGTCTGGCTGCGTGCCACTCCGCAGCTTTGCGCTGCGCGTCGTGCCACTGCGCGGCCTGCTGGCGAGCCAGTTTCCACTGTGCGATCGACAACCCAGCGACGGGCGATTGCGGCGGCGGCCAGGCCTGCGTCGAGTCGATCGGCTGGTCCATGAAGCCCACCATGGGGCCACCACCCGCGGCTGTCATGTCAAGTTGTGTCAAGAGCACGTCTGGACACTGCCAAGGTTTCCAACCACGTCACGACGGGCGTCCAGGTCAGGGCATCGGCGACGCGGATCTCGGCGGAATGACCTTCGTTCACGCACCGCGCGCGGTGGGCACCCCACGATCAGGGGGCGCGAAATCGTCGGCCCACTGGGCCGTTCGGCCTATGTGAACCCGACCGTCAGCCGCGTTCCAGCTGCGCAGCCAGTTCAACGATCTTGTCGTGGGCCTCGCTCATCCCGTGCATCGCTCGCCGCGGGTCGTCGGCATCGCGTCCCCCGATGACATCGTCGAGGTAACGCCGATCGGCGTCCAGACGATCCATCGGGCGATCGGTGGGATGGCCGTGACCGGGCACCAGCACGGTGGCCCGGCCGACCACCGACGCCAGCTGATCGAGCGCATCCAGGTACACCGGCAGGTCGTCAGGGGTGAACGGCAACGGCAGCTCGATGTCGCTCAACATGTCGCCGGCCAACAGCACACCCCGGTCGGCCAGCAACATCGCGGTGTGGCCCGGAGCGTGGCCGTCGTGCACCACCAACTCGATGCTCTCGCCCGCGCCGTCGATGCCGAACGGGTCGGGGATCGAGACGCCCTCGAGCGCGCGGATGCCGTCCAACGGATTCGGCCAACCGGCCGGGTACTCATCCAGCATCGCGGTCAGCTCGTCGTGCCACTCGATCGCCTTCTCGGCAGAGGTCGCCGACGCCCAACGCGGGGCATCACCGAAGGCCGGGTGCCACAGCATGTGGTCGTGATGCGCGTGAGTCGCGAACCCTGCAGTCACCGCGCACTCATGCGCCGCCAGCCATTGCACGATGTCGTCCAATTCGGCAGTGGTCCACGCCGGGTCGACCAGCAACGCCCGCTGTCCGCGGCGGATGATCGTGGATGTCGTGGTGTACTTCGAACTCGTCATCACGAAGACATCGCGGGCGACTTCGACCGCTGGGCGATGGATCACGCGGCGGACATTACTCGTACGGCGCAACGGCCGGCCGAGGCCGTTCCAAGTCGTGCCCGCGCAGCGCCAACCACACGAGCACGACGGCGATCGCCTCGATCGCCGCACCCACACCCATCGCTAGCCGCACCGACGCGATCGCAGCAATCGCCCCACAGAACAGCGACCCGGCGACCATGCTGCCGCGGGTCAGGATCCGGCCGGTCACGTTGACGCGGCCCAGCAACTGGTTCGGCGTCAGCCGTTGCTGCAGCGCGCGGCTGATCGGCATCCACATGCCGGCCGGAATCCCTGCGGCAAACGAGATGATCATCAGCGCACTCAGGTTTGGTGCACCCGCGGTCGCCGCCAACAACGCGGCCTGGGCACCCATGGCAACGACCATCAGACGCCGTCGCCCGAACCTGGCCACCAACCTGGCCGCAGCGAACGAGCCCACCACGGCGCCCAGCGCGCCGATCGCCAGCGTCACACCGAAGGACACCTCGCCGCCGTCCAGCGCGTCGGTCACCAGCAGCACCAGCAGACTGAAGCCGGCTACCGCACCGAAGTAGAAGCAGCCGAGCGCCAGCGTCAGTGGCCCCAGCACCTCGTGATGGCGCAACCAGCGCATGCCCTCGGCGATGTCTGAGCGCATGTTGTTGGGTTGCGCGTCGATGTGCACGTCGGTCTGTGGCAGCCGGCGGAACGCAGCGATCGACCCGACATAGGAGATCGCGTCGAACGCGAACGGAACCCAGCGCGCCAGTGCGAACAGCGCGCTGCCCAGTGGTTGGCCGGCGAACTCGTTGGTCAGTACCTCGGTGCCCGAGATCCTGCCGTTGGCTCTGTCGAGTTGGGCGTCGTCGACCACGGTGGGCACCAGTGCACCGACCGCCGGGTCGACCAAGATCTCGCCAGCGGTCAACAGCATGCTGACCGCGTACAACTGCCAGATCGCGACCACGTCGGCAAGCACCAACACGGCCAGGGTTGCTTCCACGATGCCGCGGCCGGCCTGTGTCATCACGATCGTCCGACGACGCGGATATCGGTCCACCAACGCGCCGCCGACCGGGGCGAACAGCAGCCATGGCAGGTACTGGGCCGTGGCAACGCCTGCAATCAACAACGGCGACGACGTCAGCTGCACCGCCAACAACGGCAGCGCCGCCAGGCGCATGCCATCACCCAAGTTCGACACGCCCGATCCCCACCACAACGCGCCGAACGCCGGCCCCAGGCGCGCGCGTCGATCAGCCATACCTGACCACGCTGACAGAAATGAGGCTCTCTGCCGTCACCGACCCATCTCCACTGATATCATCAGATAGCACATATGGAGGGCATCATGACCGACATCCTGATCAGGGACGTTCCCGACGACATCGTGGCGGCCATCGACGCGAAGGCGCAGCGGGCAGGATTGTCCCGCACCGAGTACCTCCGACGTGCTCTGGCGCGTGAACGCAGCGACCGCGATGGTCCAGACGGTGTGACCGTCCAGCACCTGTCGGCGTTCGCCGCGACGTTCGGTGACCTGGGCGAACCCGATGTGATGGGCGAAGCCTGGACGTGAGCCGATGGCTGATCGACAAGTCGGCACTGGTTCGCCTTGCGTTCAGCCCCGTGGCAAACGAGTGGGCGTCGCGCATTCAGCGTGGCCTGGTCCGGATCAGCACGATGACCCGACTCGAGGTCGGCTTCTCGGCGCGTTCGGCCAGCGACTTGCGAACGAGCATCGATCGCCCACCGCTGTCATCGATGCCGATCGAGTACTTGACGCCGGCCATCGAAGATCGTGCCCTTGCGGTGCAACTGGCGTTGGCCGATCGAGGCCTCCATCGGGCACCCTCAATTCCAGACCTCCTGATCGCGGCGACGGCCGAGCTGTCACAGCTCACGCTGCTGCACCTCGACAAGGACTACGAGCTGATCGCCGAGTTCACGGGGCAGTCAGTCGAGCGGTTGTCGCTCGACTGACGCAGCCACGGTGTGTGGCACCTGTGTGGTCGGAGGTCGTTGCCGACGGTCGACTCCGGCTTCCTGTCCGCCGACCGGTTGTTGACGACGGGTTCACGGACCAGAACCACAACGATCGAGCAACTCCGTGGGATTCATTACAACAGGCGTCTACCATTTCGACATCCCCGCCGGGTTAGCTCAGATGGCAGAGCACTTCACTTGTAATGAAGATGTCGCGAGTTCGATTCTCGCACCCGGCTCCGAATGTACGTTCGTCTAGACCTGGTGTCGATCAGAGCCGCCGATCGATGCCCAGCCTATTCTTTGAACAGATTCCACACATCGGGACAACCTTCAAAGGGCGGCGATCGGAGAGACCTTTGCGGACAGAGGTTCGATCGAGGAAGTCGAGCCTGCCTTGTTCTGGTCGCGCTTGGTGTCCACCGTCGATATCGCTTCCTGTCCGCCGATGGCCATCTGGCCGCTCGGTGTGGTCAATCGCCAGGAGGATCCGATGCGCCCGGAACTTCACCTATCTCATGGTCGACTTACTGTCAGGGCGAGCGATTTCGGACAGTCGGCGCACTCGACCTCGCATGAATCGAGCGGGTCTCATCGACGCCGGCGATCGACAGCGTGTAAGGCGTTGCCGCCGTCGTATGGTCGGGACGCCTGACAAAGCTCAGGTGGACGGCGGGGGGAACGGCGGCGCGAGGAACGCGAGCGCTGTGAGACCCCTCGTGCCGGGGTTCGCGAGTCGCAGTTCCTCGTCACCCCGAAAGAACGCCAGCGAGCCGGCGACGAAGGCCACCTCGGCGCCGTCTACGTCGAGCGTGCCCGAGCCTTCAACGATGTAGATCATGAGATCCGATGTTGAGTGGGTGTGCGGCGGAAGGGTCTGGCCGGGGCTGAGCCGGATCACGCGCACGTTCGACTGGGTACCGTCGAGCAACGGTCCGGCAACGAACCGCTCGCTGTCGTATTCGGGTGCGTCAGCGAGTGAGGTCATCTTCATGCGGGCAGCCTCGCACAGCTCGGCCGTGCGGTGGTTGGGTGAACCAAGGGACGGTCCGAGGGCAAGATCGTGGTTCCTCTCGTCGTCCCAATAGATCAGGAGAAGTTGTCGGGGAATTGGGCGATGATGCCGGTTGTAAGCATGTCGGCCATGAGCAGGATCTGGTCGTGGACTTTGTCGTAGTCGGCGATGTCGGCGGCGTAGTTGCCTTGGAGGTGGTCGACGGCTTCGGCGAGGGTGTTCTCGAGGTGGTCGTGCATCATCGTGCGCATCTCGGCGGCGGGCCAGTTGATGGGGTTGGCCGCTGACAAGAAGTCGGCGATCTGGTCGGCATTGGCGTACCACTTGTCTTTGGTGGTGGCGACAGCGGCGGTGTCGCCGGCTTTGGCTGCGGCGATCAGGTCGCCGGCGGTGAGGATGTGGTCGCGCAGCAGTGTGGTGAGTTGTTCTCCGGCGGCGTCGCCGTAGAACGGCTTGATGGCATTACCGATATCGGTCTGGTTCTGTAGCAGCCGTTGGGCGGTGGCGTCGGTGTCAGGCGAGCCGGCTTCGGCGGCGATGATGTAGAGCCGGGTCCAGGTGATGTGGTCCTCCCACAACCTGCGCATACTGGTACGCAGCGACGCTTGGTTGGCGGCGGCGTCACTCGTCGAGATCGGCGCTGGTGTCGACGGGGCCGGCGCGGTGGTGGTGGTGGTGGTGGTGGTGGTGGTCGTCGTCGGCGCCGTCGGCGCCGTCGTGGACTGGGCGGTCATCGACGTGGCTCGGTTGTCGGAGCCGGAAGAGCACCCAGCGGCGAGGAGCGTCAGGGCGAAGACGCCCGCTGTCATCGAGGGTCGGGTGCGGGTTGGGGAATGCATTGTGAGCTCCTTGTGGGGTTGGCGCGTGTGGATCACGGGATTGTCAGTGCTCTTTCAGCGACGTGGTTGCATGTGTGCCCTTTGTCGCCGTCGTGGTGGAGGGAGAGGAATCGTTCCGGTGCCGGCAGTGCCGAACCGCCGGAGTCGAGCCAGTCGCCCGTGGCGGTGTGGGCCCGCTCGATGAGCTCAGCGGCGTGGCTGAAGTCGACCGAGGACACCGCGAGTGGGCACAGCGGGGGAAGTACTTTGAGTTGGGCGTTGCCGGCGAAGTGGGCGACGTCGATGACGAGGCGTTGTTCGATGAGCAGGGTGAGGGCCTGCACGGCGGCCGCGAGCGCGCTGGTCGGGGGTCGTTGCAGGGCACAGGCGAACCCGGCCGGGAGGACGTACACCTCGTCGGCTCCGAGGGCTACGGCTTGGGAGAGGGCGGCGTTGTTGGCGACGCCGCCGTCGACGAGGGTGAGACCGTCGCGGGATACCGCGGGCAGGACGCCAGGGATGGTGGCGCTGGCCAGTACCGCGCTCACCGCGTCGCCGGTGGAGAGGAGTACTTCGCGGCCGCTGAGCAGATCGGTGGCCACGATGTGGAGCGGAATCGTCGCGTCCTCGAGGTTGTGGTAGGGCAGGTGGGACTCGATGAGGCGGCGCAGGTTGCTGTCCGAGCACAGCGCCGGGCGGTGCCCGACGAGGGCGAGTAGGTGGCGGAGCGGGTCGACAGGGAAGACGTCCTGGCGGCGCAGGCGTCGCCAGATCGCGCCCAGATCCTCGAGGGCCTTCCGGTCGGTGCCATGCCCGGCGACATAGGCGGCGTTGATTGCGCCGGCCGAGGTACCGATCAACAGGTCGGGATGCACGCCGCGCTCGGCGAGCGCCTGGAGCATCCCGACCTGGACGGCACCGAGGCTGCCCCCGCCGGAGAGCACGAAGGCAGTGGTCATCGTCAGTTCCCCGGAGGAGCGGCGGCGGGTGAGCCGTCGAAGGCGGTGGCCGACCGGGCGAGGGCGACGGCGGCGATGAGCAGCCCGAAGTCGCGCAGGGCGACGTCGTAGAACCCTGGGATGAGCAGCAGGTTGACGATGATCCCGGTCAACCAGGCAGCCACCAGGTAACCACCGAAGCGCGGCCGAAGGGCGACGACGAGGCCGGCGACGATCTCGATGATCCCGACGAAGTACATCGCTTGATGGGGTGTCCCGGGCAGATGGTCGGAGATCCGCGGGGCGAGGTACTTGTCCCAGTTGGCCAGGACGTGGGCGAACTTGTCAGCCCCGAACAGGATCGGCGCGACTGTGAAGCCGATGCGGAGCAGCCAGAACGCCTCGCGGCCGGGCTCGCTGCGCTTGAACGGCAAAGGACGCTGGGTCGCAGGGCGGGTTTTCAGAGTGTTGGTCATTTGGGGTTGCCTCCATGTCTAACGGATAATAAAGTCGACTATAGAAGCCCTCCCATGATTTCGTCAAGAAAATTCTCCGTTAGAAGGATGATCCGATGGCATCAGATGACACGACCGCCACCCCGGCGCCCTCGAGTGTCGACTTCGACGCTCAGGTCACCGGCATCGCTGCGCTGGGAGATCCACTCCGCCGCGGCCTCTACCGCTACGTGATCGCCCAGCCCGGCCCGGTGAACCGCGACCAAGTTGCCGAAGGGGCTGGCGTGGCCCGCCATGTGGCCAAGTTCCACCTCGACAAGCTCGTCGACGACGGCCTGCTCGCGGTCGAGTACGCCCGTCCCCCGGGGCGCCGCGGCCCTGGCGCGGGCCGGCCAGCGAAGCTCTACAGTCGCTCGTCACGCGAGCTGGCTGTCAGCCTGCCCCAACGCGACTACGAGCTGGCCGGGCGCCTACTCGCCAAAGCAGTCACCGCTGCCGGACACGACGGTCTCACGGTCGGCGACGCCCTCACGAAAGTGGCCCGAGACACCGGGCGCGCCCTTGGCCAACAAGCCCGCCAGGACGCGGGGGCGCGGCCGAAACCTGCGTCGTTGCTCGCCGCCGCGATGACCGTGCTCGGTGAATCCGGCTACGAACCGCGCCGCGAAGGTACGAGCGTCACTCTCGTCAACTGTCCCTTCCACGGACTCGCCCAGGAGTACACCGATCTCGTCTGCGGCATGAACCTCGATCTCATGACCGGGCTCGTCGAAGGCCTCGCCGATCCCACCCTCGAAGCGCGTCTCGCACCGACACCAGGGCTGTGCTGCGTCCGGCTCGGAAGGCCCGACGCCGACACACCGCAACCGGTCCAACCCGCACGGACGTGAGTCGCAGACCGAACAACCAACGATTCGTCACTGCGCGGATCGACGAGGAGGAATGATGCGAAAGTTTTCTATTCACCCGACGCTCACCCTGAAGGGCCGTACGTTCAAAGGCTTGCGAGGCTGGTCAGGCAAACCGTTGCACCCGCCACTGACCGACGTTCCGATTGCCGCCTACATCCTCGCCGCCGGGTTCGATCTCGTCTCCGCGATCGGCGGCAATGACCGCTCGTGGGCCCGGGAGTTGTGGCACGCCGGTACCTTCACGTTCATCGCCGGAGTAGGGGTGTCGGTGTTCGCCGCGATCACCGGTCTCTGGGACGCGTGGAAGTCATCGGAGGCCGGCACCCAAGCCCGGCGCACGATCAACACCCACGCCACGATCATGATCACTGTCACGGTGCTGGCACTGGCCGACCTCGTGTGGCGGCTCAACGGCTATCACACCGACGCCGTCACGCCGGTCGGGATCGTTGTGCTCTCGGTCATCATTGCGACGTTGGTGTCGGTGGGCGCGACGTTCGGAGGGACGTTGGTCTTCGACTACGGATTCAACGTCGAGACCGCGGGCGACTCGCCCGTCTGGCACAAGTCCGAGACCGACGTGCTCCCCGGAAAGCACGACGACTCCGAGCCGTCGGGGTGAGTGCCGAGCGCGAGGGACTGCAGCCGTTTACTAGGGCACGCATGACGCCCCTTCGTTGTACTGCTTGACGTTGTGGAACGCGTGGCGGTGGACGGGCGACGACTCGTTGATCGAGGTGCATTGGAAACTGCCGTACGGGCGTTGCGGTGGTGCGATGAGCTCGGCGATCGGGACGGGGACGGCCTTTCAGGAGTACGCGACCCGGAGCCCGCTCGACAACAGCACGATTCGGAATGACAGCGAACGAACGCCCAACGACGGGTCACGCGAACGCGTGAGCCGCCTGGCGTGACCGTCGCCGATGCCACATTCACGACGTCGAACCCAGATCTACGGAGCGCGGAGCCACAGCCATCCGCCGCCACGCTGCTCGCCGCATCTGGATACACCCTCTCGGTCGCCCAAGCCTGAAATTGACGCTAGGCAGCTCTCCAAGGTGTCGTTAGGGTCAAACGTCCCGAAACCAGCGTTCATACACTCACTCTCCGCGCGATTCCTCGCGAGATCCTGTGGTGCCGCGGCTCAGCGGGTCTCTTCGACGTAGAGGGTGCTGATGCGCTCGACGACTCGACCGCGTCCAAGAGGAAACACCAATGTCACAGCCTTGAAAGCGGTGCCGAGGCCCGGGATCTTGGCAAACACACCCTGGGGCCCGAGCACCATCTTGCCGGTCGCCACGTCATACTTCGAGCCGTGCCATGGGCACACCAGGCAGCCAGCCTCGTCGATGCTCCCATTGGCGAGGTCGGCATTGAGGTGCCGGCACCTCCGAGTCACCGCAAACAACTCGCCGTCGGCGTTACCGACGGCATACCGGCCGGCACCTCGCACGGTACCGGGGGTGAGTTCGGACTGGGGTCCCACTTCGACTTCGGCAGACATTGGCTGCAACCTCTCCCGACTGTTCTCGAACAACCCGATCCTATTCCCCGACGAGATGCTGCGCATCCAAACGAGGAGTCGACTCGCCTCAACCAGCCGTCAGGGTAAACTTGGGATGTGGAGCGAGTCGTGATCAAGCGATCGATGCACGAGCCGGACGATGACAGCGAGTATTGGTTGGCGCGTCCTGCTGCAGAGCGTTGGGCAGAGGTCGAGGATCTCCGCCGCATCTACTACGGGTGGGTGAATGGACCTGAACCAAGACTTCTACGAGTTCTTCACATCACTCATCAACCATGATGTGCGCTTCCTCGTCGTAGGCGGGTACGCAATGGCCGCGCACGGCCATCCGCGATTCACAAAGGATCTCGACGTCTGGGTGCGGATGGATTCGGCCAACGGCGCGGCGCTGATGGCAGCGCTGGACGAGTTCGGATTCGGGTCACTCGGTCTCGCCGCGGCCGACTTCAACGAGCCGGACACGGTCGTCCAACTCGGCTACCCGCCGAAGCGCATTGATGTTCTCACCACGCCCAGCGGCGTGACCTTCGATGAGTGTTGGCCCGATCGGTTGATGGTGACGATCGATCAGTTGCAAATACCAGTGTTGGGTCTCCAAGGTTTGATCGACAACAAGCTTGCGGCCGGTCGAGATCAGGATTTGGTGGATGTTGCGGCCCTCCGTCGAGTGCTGCGACGAAAGCGGCCGTAGGTTCGATCCCGCCGCGTCTTTGGCCCGGCGAGCAGCCTCAATCGACTCTGACCAGTTCGCGCACTCGTGCCAGCAGCACGTTCAACGCTGGTTCGTTCATGCCACCCTGCGGGAAGATGACGTCGGCGTAGCGCTTGCTGGGTTCGATGAACTGCTCGTGGCTCGGTCGCACGGTGGCCAGATATTGGTTGATGATGCTCTCGGTCGTGCGCCCTCGCTCGGCCACGTCACGCTGCAGCCGACGGATGAAGCGAATGTCGGCATCGGTGTCCACGTACACCTTCAGATCGAAGCGTTCGCGCAGGGTCGGCTCGTACAGCACCAGGATGCCCTCGACCACCACGATGCGCGATGGGCGCACCATGCGCACCTGATCGCTGCGCGTGTAGGCGGCATAGTCGTAGATGGGCACCGGCACCGTTGCGCCGGCCATCAACGCAGCGATGTGGTCGTTCAGCAACTGCCAATCGAACTCGTCGGGGTGGTCGTAGTTGGCCAGAACCCGTTGCTCCATCGGTTGCTCGTTGCGCGAGATGTAGTACGAGTCCAGCTTGATCAGCGCCAGGTGTTCGCTGCCCGCCAATTCCGACAACCGCTCGCTGACCGTGGTCTTGCCAGAGCACGTTCCGCCGGCCACGCCGATCAGGAATGGGCGGGTCGCCGGCTGGTCGCTCATCGTGCGCCGACACTACCGAGGTGGGGGATGCTTGTAACAGGGGGTCGGTAACGGCAAGGCTACGTCTGTGACTGCCGACAGCGACCTGCCCACCCTGAGCGAACGCCAGCGCGCGATCATCGAATTCGAGGGCACCTGGTGGCAGCACGACGAGGCTCGCGACCTGACCATCCGCGCGCGGTTCGCTTGCTCCGCTGAGGAGTACTATCAAGAACTCAATCAGCTGCTCGATCATCCGGGGGCCCTGTCGGTCGATCCGCTCGTGGTACGACGCCTTCGGCGTCAACGCGAGCGCCGACGTCGTGCTCGCATCGATGGCCCGGCGGGTACCACACGAACCGGTGAGCAAGGAGGCATGAACGCATGAGCAGCGACCAGCCACGGCGGCGCGAATCCGGTGGGTCCCCCGGTTCGCCGATGGGTTCCACAGCAGCGATCGTCATTGCGATCGTGGCAGTGGTCGCCGGCTTTCTCATCTTGCGCTCCATCGGTGACGACGACAAAGGCGGCGGCGCGCTGAGCACTGTCACCACTGTCGATCCAGCGCTCAGCACTGTCGCGCCCACCGTCGACCCCGCGCTGACGACAACCACGGTGCCGCTCGAGACCACCACCACGGTCTTCACGCCGGTCACCGAGGGTGCCACCGCTGT
>JANNFQ010000292.1:0-3673 GCA_031380045.1 Acidimicrobiaceae bacterium | reverse complement strand
AGTGCATGGGCAAGCGGGATCAGTCGTCATCGACGACGAGACGGACGTTCTGCAGCATCGCCGTACTCAGGAAGTTGCAATTGCAACGAGTGCGACGCGCTGTTGCAGCTTCACTGACGTCGCTCGTCATCATCGGCACGTTCGTTGGTTCGACGTTCGGCGTAGCGACAGCAGGTTCGTTGGCAACCTCGAGTGCCCGGGTGCCTGCATGCGCCAAGACCTATGTGGTGGTGTCGGGCGACTACTGGATCAAGATCGCCGCGAAGACCAGCGTCACCACCACCGCCCTGTACGCCGCAAACAGTGCGTCGGCGGTGACCCCGTTGTACCCGGGCATGCAGGTGTGCCTGCCCGAGACCGCCACGGTTCCGTCCACCACGCCCGTCGTCACGGCCCCCGTCCCCGAGGGCACCGTGCAGCTTGCCGTCTTTCCCGCGCAAGGACCGTGTTCGTTCATCGACACGTGGCAAGCCTCGCGAGGTGGAGGTCGCGTCCACGAGGGCGTCGACCTGATTGCCAAGACGGGCCAGTACATCTATGCCGTGCAGAACGGCACGCTCACCAAACAAGCTGTCGACAAGCCTGGCTCGTTGTCGGGCAACGCGTGGTGGCTGTCGGGCGCCGACGGCACCTACTACTTCTACGCGCACCTGTCGGCGTTCGCGCCCGATCTGAAGATCGGCTCGAAGGTCACTGCCGGCCAGATCATCGGCTTCATCGGCAGCACCGGTAACGCCGGCATCTCGCACTTGCACTTCGAGATCCATCCAAAGGGTGGCGTCGCGGTCAACCCCACTCCCATCGTGAAGGCCGTGGACGGGTGCAAGACCACGCAACCTCCGGCACAGGCGAACGGCAATGTTCCCGCCGCGCCGGCAACGACAGCGCCCCCGGCGACAGGCCCCGCCGCCACCACCACCACCACGCCGCCGGCGGTCGATGCTCCGCCTGCAGTGGTGCTGCCACCCGCCGGGCCGGTGTCGACGCAACCCGGTTCTCTGTGGCAGTTCATCTCGCCGCTCACCGCCTTTGACTCGGCGGTGTCCGGAAAGCTTGCTGCGGGTGCTCGTCAGACCGTCCGCGTCAACAATCTGTCCGGCGTACCTTCGGCTACTGCCGGGGTCATCGTGCGGCTGACAGCGTCCGACGCCTCGGCGTCGGGGTACCTGGTCACCCATCCCTGCGACAGCGCCATGCCAGCCGCTTCGACGCTCAGTCTGAATCCCGGCCGAACGTCGGTGGGTACGTCAGCAGTTCGGGTCGTGGGCGGCAACGTGTGCGTCACCGCCAGTACCGGCGTGCGGTTGAAGGTGGAAGTGCTGGCTGCCCAAGCGGCGAGCGGGGTGGGCCTGCAACCGATCAGCGCGGCACGCGCAGCCGACACTCGCACCACCACGCGACTCACCCCCGGAACCACGTTGACCCTCAGCCCTGCTGTGCTGGGCGCGACCCCGGGCACGCAGGCGATGTCGGCCAGCGTCACCATCGTCAACCCGGCCGCTGCCGGCACGCTGTCGATGGGGTTCTGCGGCCAGGGCGGCTGGAAGGTCCCGTTCACCAACGACGCGGTCTCGTCGTTCGCGCTCACCATGCGCATCAACAACACGGGTTGGTGCGTGACCACCACCGTCGCCACCGATGTCATCGTCGATGTCGTCGGCAACTGGACCAGCGGCGCAGCACTGATGGGCGTCATCGATCCGGTCCGCGTGTACGACTCGCGTTCGGCCGGCGGCCCGGTGGGCATCGGCGCTGTCGGTGTGCAGATCAACGGACTGGGCGGCGTGCCCGCCGGATCGACCGTGGCGATGCTGTCGGTCACGACGGTCACCGGCGGTCAAGGTTCCAGCGTGTTCCTGGTGCCGTGCGGCGAGGGCCGTAGTACCGGCACGGTGATCGCATCATCGGCCTACCGCATCTCGACGGCTGTGGTGCCGGTGAAGCTGGGCGGCGGTGCCGTGTGCATCGCCTCGTTCAACGCGATCGATGTGATCATCGACGTCGTCGGCGCGGGCTGACTTCAGCCGAAGCCGCGCGAGTCCTGCTTCAGCGCCGTGTCGACCGACACGGCCGCGGCGACCACCAACGAGTTCAGCGGCTGCGGTAGTTGTGCGTGGATCTGCACGACGTAGTTGTCGGCACTGGTGAACATGGTCTTGGCGATGCCTTCGAAGGTCTTGGTGTTGCGCGCCACCTCGGTGCCGGTGTGGACTTCGATGCGGAAGTTCCACGCCCGCCAGTTCTCGGCCTTGATCGCACCGTAGGTGTGACCGCCGGCCTGCAGGCTGAAGTGGATCTTGCCGAACATGTTGTCCTGCACGATGCGGCCGATCTCGTTGTCGGCGGCATCGGTGACGACAACGGTGCTCTTCATGACCTTGGCGGGGCGGGTCAGGCGCAGCAACACCGCGCCCGTGGGGTCAGTGACTTCGAGCTTGTGAGTCAGGAACTGGTCGAGGCTGGACACCAACCGCAGCACCTTTTTCGCCGCGCTCTGACCGACTTGGTTGACGGCGGCCACCTGGCGACCGCTCTGATCGAAGACCCCGTACTGATTGTTCAGTTCGATGATCTTGGCCTTCTGGTTCACCACCAGGATCGGCTCGCCGAAGATGGTGCCGTTGCCCTCGAAAGCGGCTTGCGACACATGGGCACTGCGATGCTTGCCCTGACCGTGCAGTTGGCTCTGGATCTTGGCTGCGTCACCCTCGTTGCCTACGGTCAGCGCGCTGTCGAGGCGGTCGAGACCCTTCGGCTGCAACGGATCGGTACCGGTGACGCCATCGGTGCTGACGTGGTCGGTCCACACGGTGCCATCCCAGTAGCGCAGTTGATGGCGACCCTTCGGATCGGGATACCAGTTGGCCGGCGTGGTGCTCATTGCCCGATCGTAGCGAGAACGAGCTCAGTGCAGTTCGTGCACCATCAACATCACTTCACGCCCGAACGGGTCCAGTTGGCGGCCGGCAATGCGCTCGATGACCGTGATGGCCTGCGACGCATCGTCGACCAAACCGCTCCAGCGGATGTAGCCACCCATGATGCCCACCAGCCGGTCGTCGACGTTCTCGTTGTGCACGATGACCTTCACACTGCCTTCCAGCAAGGTGTGCAGTTCGGTGTAGAACGACTTCAGCCACGTGCCCAGATCGTCGAGACCGGTGAACGGGCGGTGCCGGTACGGCAACGACAGCTCGTCGTAGTTGTGCAGGTTGTGGGGCGCAGGAATGATGCTGACCAGACAGCCGAATCCGTTCTCGCGCAGCCAGATGATCTCTTCCTGGCGACGCACCCGCCGGTGGTTGTCGCCGTAGCCACCAGGACGCTCGCATATGGCGAGCTTGTCCTTCATGATCCACGTGAAGTTACGAGGTGTGATGCCCAGGGCCCACTTTCCTCGGAGGCGAGGCGGCATCAGCTTCCCACTTTTCCGGACGACATCGTCGATCCAGACTATACGACCGTCGTCGCGTTCTTCTCCGGTGAACAGGCCCGTTTCCAGCGAATGCACCGATTTCTGACTGCACGATCAGGCCGGGCGATCAGCTTGGGCGAATCAGGTTGGGCGACGGATGGAGCGCTGCCTGTCGAGAACGCCACGCAGGGGGTGTCGAACTCGACGCGCCCTCGCTCCAGGGGTCGTGGGTCGGTCCGATGGGGACGACGCGCTCTC
>JANNFQ010000270.1:0-6633 GCA_031380045.1 Acidimicrobiaceae bacterium | reverse complement strand
CTGCGGCCTCGTTGCTGGCCGTCAGCTTCACACTGAAAGAGACCACCTTCATCTTCGGTCTGGCCGGTGCATGTTTCTTCGTCGGACTGGCAGCGGTTGCGCTGGTGCGTCCCGGCGGACAGGCGCGGTCGTTCTTTGCCGTTGTACGACGCATGGGGTCGCTGCCATGGATGTGGGCGACCATCGCCTTCATCTCGATCTTCATGATCGTGTTCACGTCGATGTTCCGGTACGGAGCCGGGTTCGAGTCGGGGTTGATCGACGGCGTGAAGTATTGGTGGAAGCAGCACGGCGTCGGTCGCGGCAGTCAGCGCTGGTTCTTCTACGGCACCATCTACCTGGCCTACGAGTGGCTCATCCTTGGTGCTGCGGCGATCGGCCTGTTGGTCACGGCACGACGGCGCTCGATGCCCGGCGCATGGTTCGCAACGATGGCCCTGGTCCAGTTCGCTGTGTACTCGTGGGCGGGCGAGAAGTTCGCCTGGCTGGCGCTGCATCCATTGGTGCCCGCCGTGCTCTTGGCCGGCGTGGGGGCCCAGGCGGTGGTCGACCGGCTGCACCAACCCGATCGCGTCAAGCCGCTCATACTGCGTGTTGTTGCAACTACAACAGCTGCAGTCGCGCTGGTCACCGCGATCGTGGCTGTCAGACCCGCCGTCACCCATGGCGCCGACACACGTGAGCTGTTGGTCACGGTGCAGACCTCGACCAGCGTCCCCGAGCTGACCGACCGCCTTGCCGAAGCCCGCGACCGAGGTCGACTGGGCGCCATCATGGTCGACCAACGCGACGGAGGTTCGTGGCCGTGGGCCTGGTATCTGCACGACTTCGGCGACATCGCGTACTTCACCATCGACCCCACCCAGCCGCTGCCCGAAGGCTTCGACGCGTACATCGTCAGCGCCTCATCCGACCCGCCGCCGATCCCCGACGGGTACGTCATGGAGCGCTTTCCGCTGCGCGGCTGGTGGTTGCCAGACTACGGCTCCGTCACACTCGGCAAGGCCGCTCGCTGGTTGACGACGCGCCACACCTGGAGCCCGACGGCAACGTCCGATCAGTTCTTGATCGTCAAGTCGACGGCGGGGGTGGTGGCAGAGGGGGACGCAGACGAATGACGCAGGCAGGATCGACATGGGCCACGAACAACTGCTGGCTGATGACGCCCTGCTCGGTCGAGCGGTCGGCTTGCGTCAGCACATCGATGCACTCGAACGATCGGAGCGCGGCTTCGCTCTGCGGCGAGGACAGCAACTGCTCCTGTGTGCCGAACACGACGTAAGCAACCGTGTAGCGACTGAGCACGGTGGCCATCACCCCAGGATCCGTTGTGGTGAACAGCGCAGTCATGTCGGCTTTGCGTGTCTCGATCGACGCGCCATACGGCCGGCGCTGCTGCGTCTCGTGGTAGCCCCAGCCGATGGGCGTGGGCAGCCCGGTGAGCCACGAGATCCTGCCGGTCCACTGGTAGTCGTTGCCAGGTGCCTCGGCCACCACCTGGATGCCACGGACGTTGGCCCGCAACCAGTCGGCCAGGGCAACGTCGTCGGCAGGGACGAACCTGTTCTCGCCACCACCGAACACGAACTCGTCACTGAGGTACGCCTGACCGTCGAGCGACAGTCCTGCTGCGCTGATCCGATCGTCGGTGCGCACCGGAACGGCCAGCCACCAGAACGCCAGACCCATCGCCAGCGCGCTGCCGATCACGATTCGGCTGGTGCTGCGCAGCGTGGCGTCGCGAGAACGCAGTTGCTCGGCCACCACGACCGCGCCGCCCACCGCCAGCACGATCCACGACTCGTACCAGAACTTGAAGACCGTGTTCATCCGTCCACCGTCGTTGCGGACCGTCAGCATCTCGACACCGGCCTGAATCGCCCATCCGATTCCAAGCGCGAAGGGACCGAGTGGACCGAACCGGGCCACACCCGCCGGCGGCCCATGCCGCCACCGCTGCCAGGCCACCCACGCGCAGGCGATCGTCAACGACGCAGTGATCTCGAACACCTCGAAACCGGGTCGCGCCGCCAGATAGCCCAGCGCCGCCAGTGAGAGCACAACGACTGTCACGTGTGCGGTGGTGATCCAACGCCACACGATGCGAGACGTGCGCAGTGCAACTGCGAGGTGCGTCACGAACATCAACGAAGAGATCGTTGCGAACAGACCGAACTGCCGTAGCCAGCTGGACGGAGGGGTGCGCAGTGCAGCCGGCTCGAAGCCAGAATCGAAGACCTGACCGCGACGGACGTACGGCGACCAGACGATCAGGACAACGAAGCCCAGCCCAACGGCAGGCAGGATCACTCTTCGCCACGAGACCCGCGACACCAGTGCCAGCGTGATCGTCGCAACAGCCAAACCCCCGCTGAGTGGGAAGTCCCACGTGTTGGTCATGCGGGTCAGGCCGATGCCAACTCCCAGCAGCACCCCCAGCACCACGGCGTGTCGGTGACGGCCGTCGACCAATGCGCTGTGCCACGCGATGCACAGCGTGCCGATCGTCAGCAGTACGGCGATGCCCATGACGTGCGGATGCACGTCGCTGAACAGCAAGGACCATGCCGGAAACTCGGTGACTGCGACCGAGTCGGGGATGACCCTGCTGAGTGCCCACCAATCGAGCCGACCGTCGCGGGGCAGGTTGCCGGTGAGCCACTGCCAGAGCGGTTGCACCATGGCTGCGCTGCTGATCAGCAACACGAAGACCGCAGCGAGCACGCCTGCGATCACGCTCGTTCGCTGGGTGCGTGAGCGCCGGCGCCATCGTGGCCGACCAGCGTTGACCATTCCGGCGCCCAACGAGAATGCCGCGCCCGACGAGCAACTGGCGAAGACGGCAAGAGCGAGGTTCATGACCGTGCTGGGCGATGTACGCAACATGCGCGCCGGGGCAGACAACATGAACCAGCCGCCGTAGTAGTAGTTCAGCGCGCCGTGTGAGTACCAGGGGTCGTACACAGGCAACGTCTTGGTCCGCAGCACGGCGGTCAGCAGCGCCAGCTCGAACGGCTTCTCGCCGCCTCGCTCGGGATGCCACAGATCCGGGTTCAGCGCCCGCAGCAGTACCAAGGCCACGAACATCACGACGGTCATCACCTCGACCGCGATCAACGCAGTTCGACGCTCGTGCCACAGGCGCGCCAGCAGTGCGCGCCGACGAAACGCGCACCAAACCCCAGCGCCCAGCAAGACGACTGCCAATGACGTGACCAGCGAGCGGTTCAGGTCGAGGCGCAGCCACGTGGCCGCGACGAACATCGCGAATGCCAACGAGGCGAGCGCCAACGTCTTGGCCAGCCCGAACCCAGCGTCGGGCAAGCGCTGCAGCATCGGGGCGAACAGCGCAAAGGCAGCCAACCCCAGCACCTCGAGCAGCACGAACCAAGCGACGACGTGCGCCAGGTTCGAGCCGGTGGTGTCGAAAGCCTGGTCGTACGTCTGTCCAGTAGCGTTCCTGGCAATCTCGTCGGCGGTGAGGTACAGCCCGTTGGCGCTGGCGGTGTTGTACTGCACCGGCACTGCATTCGCTGCTGCGATCGGATCGAGGATCGCCACGATCGCGTCGCGCTCCACCTCGCGGACCTTCTGCCAGATGCGCACCTCGGGATGATCGAAGACACTGAAGGCCTCCTCGGCGTGGGCTTCGCCCAGACGCCACGGACCCAACGAGATGCCGCCGCGAAACGTCGCCACGCGTTGAAAGCCAAGTGCACCCGATTCGAGGCCATCGAAGAAGTTGATCGTCGATGGGAATCGCTGCGGCATTCGGGTGACCGTGCCCCAGATTCGATTCGACGATTCGACCACGTAGTCGATGCGGCCCAACTGCTCGGCGATGGTTGCGACCTTCACCTCATCGTCGGGCCCAACCAAGATCAGTTGCTCGCCGACGAACTGTTCGGCGTCCAGCCCGGGCAGGCGAAGTGGCAGCCCGTCGTCCCACGCCTCTGATGACAGAACGCTGCCGGGCGGCAGGTTGTCGGCGATCCACTCCGAAGCCTGGATGCGTGTGTTCGTGTGGCCGTAGACACCGCTGACGAAACCCAGCCCCCACAACGTGGCCAGTGCGATGCTGACGGCCGCGATGGCGGTGGCACCAGCACGGACCCGGCCGCTGGATCTGATGGCCCAACGCAGTGCTGCTGCCACGCCGACGCCGGCAATCGCGTACAGCCCGGGCAGCATGGGGAAGTAGTAGCGGCCGGTGGGAAACGAGGTGACACTGACGTACGCGAACGGGCCGATCGTCAGCGCCGCCGTGATCAGCACCGGCCACCGGCCGACATCGGTCATCAGTGCCGACGCGGTGCGCCCCATGCGTTGTCCGACCAACCGGGCCGACATCGCGACTGCGCCGAAGCATGTTGCGATTGCCATCCCCGGCCCGACGGTGAAGATGCCCAGCCAGATCAGTGGTTGCACGAAGGGGGTGCGATCGGCCCACTGGAACGACGGGGGTGCGGTCGAGGCGCGCAGCTCGCGCAGTCGGCGCACGTCGTTCCTGAACGGGTCGGACAGACCGATGCCCAAACCCTTGAAGGCGCTGGGATTGAAGAAGCGAAACGACACTGCAGCGCCGAAGACGACGGCCGCCAAGCGGACGAGATCACTGCGCCGGCGGTGGCGGATGATCAGCGCCGAACAGGCGACCACGACGATGGCCACCAGGCTGACGCCGGTCAGCTTCACGGCGACCGCCAGACCGCCGGCAACTCCGGCCAACAGGCCTGTGCCGGCCGCGCGTTGCACGTCGGCCCCGCGGTCCAACCGCAGGGCGCACAGCACCGTCAGCGCGCTGGCCAGACCGAGCAACGGCTCGGCGCCCAGGAAGTGGGCGTGCTGGATGGCCAGGACAGACGTGGCGTACAGCCCCGCAGCTGCCACACCGGCCATGCGACCACCGATGCGCAGGCCGATGAGAGCGATGACGATGATCGAGATGGTGTCGAACACGGCACCCATCAGCCGGCCGACCAGGTCGACACCGTATGCGTTGTCGAAGCGCGGCGCCCCTTGGTCGTCGATCAGCGGGATGCCGATGGCGTCCAGCCCGTGGGCGACGGCGTCGGCCGGCTGGTCGCCGTTCACCACCCCGTTGTGCAACCAGCTGGACGCAGACTGAGCCAGGCTCAGCGTGACCGGGCCGTACACGAATGATTCGGTCGCGCGATACGGATTGGCCGGCGTCCGTTGGCCGTCCAGCCAATCGAGCAACGGTCCGACGAACGTGCCGTGCGGCGCCGGGGTGGGGGCGCGTTGCATGGCGTCGGACGTCAGCGCCCAGAACCGCTCGTCGGGATGCAGATGCTGACGTTGGTCGAAGTCGATGTTCCAGAGGCGGGCCGTCAACCCGAAGACTGCACACACGACCACCAGCGGCCAGAAGGCTCGTTTCACGGCCCGGCTTTCACACACCGAATGAACTGGTAGGCCCCCGTTGGCTGCGGCAGGGGCTCGTCGTAGTACGGGCGCATCCAGCGCTCGAACGGTTTCATCTGCAGCGGGTGAACGACCCATCGGCCGGTCAGCTTGCGCGTCACCAGGTTGGGGACACCCAGGTAGTGCGAGGCGTCGAACACCCGATGGGCGCGAGCCGAGAAGTAGTACTGATGGTCCACCACGCGCAGACCCACAGCCTCGAGCCGACGTTGCCATTCGGCTGGTTCATAGACGTGGTGGTGGAATGAGATGCGATTGAAGAAGCGTCCGTACGCGGCTGCCAGGCGATTCGCGCCGAGGCGACGCAGCACGGTGGATCCCAGCAGCATGTCGGCGAAGTGTTCGCTGGGCAGCGTGGTCGCGAAGGTTCCGCCCGGTTGCAGGACGCGTGCGATCTCGGTCAGCACCGCCTTGTTGTCGACGATGTGCTCGATGACGCAGTTGCTGAGAACGGTCCGGAACGCGTGGTCGGCGAACGGCAGTTCGGTGGCACTAGCCAAGGCGACCGTGCGGTACACCGTTCGGCCCCGCTGGGCGGCCTCGACCAGTTCCGAGTGGCGCACGTCGATGCCGACATCGATCGGCTCGGTGTAGGCGATGGACGCGAAGTGTCCGTCGCCGACACCGATGTCGAGCACGGGCCGGTGCTGCTGCCCGGACATTGGCACACTGCCCATCAGCTTGCACTCGACGGCTCGCAACAACGCTCGATGCGGCGCCATCGAGCGGAGGTGCATGGCCAGGTGATCAACCACCCTGCATCACCGTCGCGGCTGGTGCCGACCGTGCCAGCTGGGCGAACAGCCGCTCGTACGAGTCGACCGTGGCCCGCAGGTCGAACAGTTCCTCGATCTGCGATCGGGGTCGTACGTACCGTTGCACGTCGGCCAGCACCGTACTGACGCCATCGGCAATCGCTTGTGCGTCGCGGGGCGGCACCACCACGCCCATGCCGGTCATCATCACGGGTTGGCGCACCCCGGGGAGCTCGGTCGCCACGACCGGGGTGGCGTTGAACATCGCCTCGACCTGGACGAGACCGAACGACTCGGTGCTGTTCACGCTGCTGACGACCAGCACGTCGATGGCCGAGTAGAAGGCCGGCATCTGGTCGGGCTGCAGCACGCCCAGAAAGGTCCACCGATCGCCGAGGGCCCGGATCTTCGGCTCCAGCATGTCCCAGTACTT
>JANNFQ010000251.1:0-1975 GCA_031380045.1 Acidimicrobiaceae bacterium | reverse complement strand
ACGCTGGTTCGTTCTCATCGGGTCAATCGCCTGCTCGCGCGGACGCTGATGGGGCCCAGCCTGCACGCCGAGGCCGCGTGGGACCTGGGGCACAACCGGATCCACCACGGCTACACCGCGCGACAGGGCTTCGACTTCGTGTGGCACCCGGCGACACGCACTGACTACGACTCGATGAGCCGTCCGTGCCGTGTGCGGCACCGCCTCGAGTGGTCCATGCTGGGCGCTGGCGCCTACTACCTGCGATCAGTCTGGTGGGACAAGATGTGGCACTTCAGCCCACCCGGCAAGCGCCAGTCGGCGATTCGCCGCGACAAGGTGACGTTGGCAATCGTCGCGGTCGCCGTCGTCGGCGCCGCAGGCACGCCGGCCATGCTCAGCGGACACTGGATAGAGGCGATCTGGCTGGCGGTCAAGCTGTTCGTCGTGCCATTCCTGATCTTCGTCCAGATCATCGGTTGGACGGTGTACGTCCACCACATCGCACCCGAGATCCGCTGGCGCAACCGTCGCGAGTGGACCCAGTACAAAGGCCAGATGGAATCGACGACGGTGATCCGCATCCCGGCCATCGCCAACCACCTGTGGTTCCACAACATCTTCGTTCATGTCCCCCACCACGTGGACACTCGCATCCGATTCGACCACCTGCCACGCGCCGCAGCGGCCATCGCCGCCGCGCACCCCGGCACCGTGCGGTCCACCCGCATGTCGATCGCGGGCTACCTGCGCATCACCCGAGCGTGCAAGTTGTACGACTTCGAGACCGGTGAGTGGTCGAGGTACGCAAGCTCGCGACCCTGATCTGGCGACGATGGGGAATGCCCCGCCATTCGCGGCCGTTGCACTGCGAACGCCATCAGGAGGACTTCATGCCCACTCCCGTTCGTTTCTGGGTCGACCCGATCTGCCCGTGGTGCTGGACCACGTCACAGTGGATCCGGCGCATCGCCGCCGACAAGGATCTCGAGATCACGTGGGAACCGATCAGTCTGCTGGTAAAGAACGAGACGAAGTCGGACAGCCCCTACTACGAGCCGGTGGCGTGGACGCGCGGGCTGCTGCGGGTGATGGAGTCGGTACGCGCTGCAGACCATGACGCTCGGCTCGGCGACCTGTACACCGAGTACGGGCGGCGCATCCACCACGACGGCGAGCGGCTGTTCGATCCAGCGGTTGCGCTCCAGTCGGTCGGCCTGGACACGGCGCACGCTGCGGCCGCCACCGACGAGGTGTGGGACGTGCCGCTTCTGCAACGGATGAACGAGGGTCTTGCGCTGGTGGGCGCCGATGTGGGTACACCGATCATCTCGTTCCATCGATCTGACGGCCGCGAGGTTGCGTCGTTCGGGCCGGTCATCACCAAAGCCCCGGCGCATGCCGACGGGCTGGCATTGTGGGACGCGTTCGTCACCGTCACCTCGCTCGACGAGTTCTGGGAGATCAAGCGAACACGTACTGCGCGTCCCGAATTCGGCGACGCCCCCTGACGTCAGGCCGTTCGATCGACCTCTGACAACGGGTCGAGGCGCGACCGGCCGGCCGATCGTCGCTGACGAATACCGAACAGCGTCTCGCGAACGATCTCGTCGTCGTGGTCGTCCAGGTTGATCGCACTCTCGATCTCGGCGATCATCGCCGATTCGACACCGTCATCAGCGAGGACTGCGGCGGCCTGAATCGCGCAGGCAGTGATCCAGGGTCGACGCCACCGGCGATCGCGATCGTGCGCCAGTTCCAGGATCGCGGCCACCGGATCGATGGCTGCAACAGGGAATCGTCGTGCCAACGCTCGAAGCCGCTCGTGGTCCGACATCCCGGGCTCGAGCATCGCGACAACCGCCCGATCGGCTCCGGTCAAGGTCACGTCCAGCCACTCGAGGGCGAGTGCATGCGATCGCGGATCGTGCTGAGCGAACTGGAACTGCACCCGGTCCAACGCCTCTGTTCCGTGGCGCATCGACAAGCCGACCAC
>JANNFQ010000239.1:0-8217 GCA_031380045.1 Acidimicrobiaceae bacterium | reverse complement strand
GGCCAATCAGTGCGACCCCACGGGCCCTGATGTCGGCGGTGGCGCACTGCGTGTGCTCAGCCAGTACAACGGCCTGCCGGTGATCGTCGCGACCAGCACTTTCGGCGGCAGCCCAGGCCGGGGCAACACGTGCTCGAACGGTGGCGCGCTGTCCAGCATCGGCGTGTCGTGGCAGATCTACAACAGCCTGTTCACCGACAACAGCGCGGTCGGCCTTGGGGCAAACCCGGCACGCTCTGGCACGCCGGGAGGCGGCAATGGCGGCGCGATCTGCCTGGACGGCACCCGGTACACGCTGGATCTGGCTGGCCGCATCGTGCGCGACAACGTTGGCAACGAGGGCGGAGGGGCCATCTTCTTCGTCTCGAACGACCGCACCGGCGAGCTACGCATCACCGAATCGACGCTCTCGCACAACCCCAGCCTCGGTTTCGAGACTGCCGGCTACCCCGGCATCTTCTTCCTGGGCAAGGGCGCGCCACAGGTGACGACCTCGACCATCGGGTGACCTGATCAGGCCGAACAAGGTCAGTGGGACATCGGCGAGGTCCGCCGGAGCAACCGCGTGTCGAGGAAGCCACCCCCACGGTGCGAAAGCCGACACGCACCTGCTCCACCGATCGCTGACCCTTCGACCAGGATGACCGGCCGCAGGCTGCGGCCCGCCGATTCGGCCAGCGCCGTCGATGGGGCAAGCGGACCGTGATCCAGACGCTGGAGCACTAGTCCCGTGGTGCCTTCAGGCTGAGGTACAGGGTGAACAGGCCGCCGATGACCACGATGACGATGATGGTGCGCAGCAGCCAGAAGATGGTGCCAAGGAACATCCGCAGCACGAAGTACCCGATGAGTGCGACCAGGATGTACCCGACCACGGTGGCCAACATCGAGCGGGCATCTCGTGATTCGGCCATGGTGGCAGTCTGTCAGCCCTGGCCCGAAAACGTCATCGGGGTGGCGCGAGGAGCGCGGGTCGCGAGACGTGGGTTCGGTGTCAGGTTCGCCCCGGCGCGACGTCCGTCACGGGGTTCCCGCACAAATCGGTTGCCTGACGCACCGACGTTCTGCTGTAGTCCCGGCTGTCAGCCGATCGATCGAGGAGAAAGCCATGCGCACAGCCTCCGTGTCCAACCGGAAAGGAATCACCACCGATCGAGAGGACATGAAGCAGCGTGAGCACACTCAACTTGGGGATCCTGGCGCATGTTGACGCTGGCAAGACCAGCCTGACCGAGCGGCTGCTGTACGCGGCCGGCGTCATCGACCAGATCGGCAGCGTCGACGACGGCAACACCCAGACCGATTCGCTGGCACTGGAACGCCAGCGCGGCATCACCATCAAGTCGGCCGTTGTTTCGTTCGTGATCGGCGACGTCACGGTCAACCTGATCGACACTCCCGGTCACCCCGACTTCATCGCCGAGGTCGAGCGCGTGTTGAGCGTGCTGGACGGGGCGGTGCTGGTGATCTCGGCGGTGGAGGGTGTGCAAGCGCAGACCCGCGTCCTGCTGCGGACCCTGCGGCGGCTGAAGATTCCTACGCTGATCTTCATCAACAAGATCGACCGGTCGGGCGCACGACCCGACGCTGTGCTGCGCAGCATCGCCGAGAAGCTGTCGGCGGCGGTGGTCGCAATGGGTTCCGCCACCGGCTTGGGCACGCGAAGCGTCGCCTGCGTCCCCTTCACCGATGGCGACGCAACGTTCACGACTCGACTGGTCGATCTGCTCGCCGAGCACGACGACACGTTGCTGGCTGCGTATGTGACCGACGCGGCGACGCTCTCGCACGATCACCTCATCCACGAGTTGGCGGCGCAGACGCGTCGGGCTCAGGTGCTTCCAGTGTTCCTGGGCTCGGCCATCACGGGTGCGGGAATCGACTCGCTGATGACCGGCATCACCGGGCTGCTTCCGGCAGCCGGCAGCGACACCGAGGGTCAGGTGTCGGGGACCGTGTTCAAGATCGAACGCGGTCAGGCCGGCGAAAAGATCGCGTACGTCCGCATGTTCAGCGGAACGCTGCGCGTCCGTGACCGGCTGGAGTTCGGGCGCGGCACCGAAGCGAAGATCACCGCGATCAACGTGTTCGATCGTGGCACGTCGGTACAACGCGCATCGGTGTGCGCCGGGCAGATCGGGAAGCTGTGGGGGCTGAGCGATGTTCGGATCGGCGACGCTGTCGGGCTGGCACAACAGGCGCCCGTCGATCGTCGAGCGTTCGCTCCGCCCACGCTCGAGACCGTCATCGTTCCCGCTCGCCCGTCGGACAAGGGTGCGTTGCACGCAGTGCTCGCTCAGCTCGCCGAGCAGGACCCGTTGATCAACCTGCGTCAGGACGACCTGCGCCAGGAACTGTTCGTCTCGCTGTACGGGGAGGTGCAGAAGGAAGTCATCGAGGCGACCTTGGCGAACGACTTCGGCATCGATGTGACCTTTCGTGAGACCACGACGATCTGCATCGAGCGACCGGTCGGCGCCGGCTCGGCGCTCGAGGTGATCGCCACGCCCTCGAACCCGTTCCTGGCAACCATCGGTCTGCGCGTCGAGCCAGCCTCCCTCGACACTGGCATCGAATATCGGATGAAGACCGATCTCGGCTCGCTGCCGATGGCGTTTCATCACGCGATCGAGGAAACAGTGCACGAAACCTTGCAGCAGGGCATCCATGGTTGGCAGGTCACCGATTGCACGGTGACGCTGACGCACTCGGGCTACTGGGCTCGCCAGAGCAGCGCGCACGGTGGGTTCAACAAAAGCATGTCCAGCACCGCCGGCGACTTTCGAAACCTGACACCACTGCTGTTGATGGAAGCGCTGCAACAGGCCGGCACGACGGTGTACGAACCGATGCACCACTTCCACCTCGAGCTACCGGCCGACACGTTCGGTCCGATCCTGCCGGTGCTGGCCCGGCTGCGCGCCGTCCCCCAGACGCCCGTGATGAAGGGTTCGACGTGCGTTTTGGAGGGCGAGATCCCCGCGGCACGGCTGCACGAGTTGCAGCACCAGTTGCCCTCGTTGTCGCGTGGCGAGGGCGTACTGGAGTGTTGGTTCGACCGACACGAGCCGGTCACAGGTGTGATCCCGCGCCGACCCCGATCGGATCACAATCCGCTCAACCGCAAGGAGTACCTGCTGCACGTCGTGCGACGCGTGTAGCCGATCTGGCCTCGATGCGATGCAGCCATCTGCAACGACGCGACTCGTTACTGGCTGCGGCCATCACTCGGCTGGCGTGAGCCGCGCGTCGACCACGCAGGCAACGATCAGCACCACCGCGACCATCGACAGTAGCAACCCCCGTCAACTTTTGGTTGACTTTACCAAGGCGTCAACATACGGTTGACGAATGGATCGACCGCCGGCTCGTCTCGACGACCTGATCGCCTACGTCACGGAGCAGCATCCGTCGGGCGACCCGCTGCAGTGCTTGGCCGCCGCTGTCGCGACCGCGGGCGTGCTGGGCGAGTTGACCGACCATCTGGTCGGCCACTTCGTCGACCAGGCCCGACACTCGGGCGCCACCTGGGCCGAGATCGGCCAGAGCCTTGGCGTCACCAAGCAGGCGGTGCAGAAGCGCTTCGTCACCAGACCCTTCGAGCACGGGCCCACGTTCGTGGGTGGCCCTGGCGGCAAAGGCCCTGACCGATACTCGCGATTCACCAAGCGGGCCCAGACCGTCGTGATTTCGGCGCAACACCATGCACGGACCATGGGCCACGATCATGTGGCCCCGTTGCACCTCGTGCTGGGGCTGCTCGACGAGACCGACGCGCTGGCCACACGCGCCGTCATCGCCCAAGGCGTGTCGCTGGACGATGTGCGCTGCGTTGCGATCGCAGAACTCGGCCCGGGGGCCGATATGCAACCCGAACATCTCCCGTTCGCACCCGACAGCAAGAAGCTGTTGGAGATGGCATCGCGTCAGGCGTTGCTGCTGGGGCACAACTACATCGGCACCGAGCACATGTTGCTAGCAGTGGTGAGAGAGACCGACAGCGCCGCCGGTCGGCTGCTGGCCAATGCGGGTGTTGACAGCGAGATGACGCAGCAGTGGATCGTGGCGAAACTCGCGAAGAGCTCGAAACGTTGACCCCAGGGTCATCTGGCCCACCATGGGACGAAGCGCTGGCCCATCCAAGTGGGGGCCGACCGACCACGTGAGGCGACCACCAGACCTGCGTTCCAGCCGGGGGCACGGCCACCCTGTGGCGGCTCGATCTTCGCGGTGTCGATGCCGGCACACGCCAACAGCCACGACGTCACCGAGTTCGAGCTCCACATCTCGCCGGCGTCCAGCTGATCCCTGCCCCACACGGGCGTCGGCACCAAAGGCACCAGATCCAGCAGCAGACGCGCCCGATCGAGGTGGTCGCTGACACGTACCGTCGCGATCGCTTCGCTCTCGTCGGGGATGACCCCACCGCACCACCGGCGGATCTCGTACCGGAACGACGAGAGAGCGCCTGCCCATGCAGTTCCCACAGCGCCCTCGGCCACCACTCCTCGCGCTGCACCGTTCCGATCGGGGATCGGCGTCATCTCGACCACGAAGCGACCGGCAGGAACAGTGACCACCAGCGCCGAGTGATACAGATCGCACATCCGCCGTCGTTGCACCAGCGCCGACAACGCCTCGAACACCTTGCCGCTGGCACGAACAACGGCCTGACCGGCGCCCAACGGAATCCAGTACAGGTTGATCGAACCGCCAATCTCGACCATGCCGGGCGCGCGATCCGATTCCACACTCACATCACATCAGCGATTGGCCGTCCTCAGTAGGGCCTGAAGTCCCAGAACGACCAGACCTGCCCATCGAACCCGCCGGTCACACTGCAGCGCTGGACGTGGTCTCGGCCACGGTGGTGGTCGTCGTTGACGAGGTCGTGGTGGTACCCGTCGCAGTTGTCGTGGTGGGCTCTGTCGTGGTAGTCGGCGGTGTCGTGGTCGTGGTGGTGCTGGTGGTCGTCGAAGAGCTGGTGGTGGTGGAGTTGGGGTTCGGCTTGTTGAAGTCGGGCAACGACTCGGCCTTCGAGTAGTTCTCGGGATCTTTGCCGTCGTGACCCCACACGTACACGCGATCGCTGTTGCTGACCAGATCGGGGAAGTACTGGGCGATGTCCATGTTGATGCGAACGCAACCATGCGACGCGGGATGCGTGGGCACGTTCTGGGCACCGTGAATGGCGATGCCGTAGTTGAAGTACACAGGGTTGAACATGCTGCCGAGCGGCCCCAACCGGTTGCCGGCGACCCGCCAGTGGAACTTGAACACGCCTCCCGGTGTCTTCGAGAAGGCGCACTCGTCGCGGATCCTCGGCTCGTCCAGCGGTTGGCCCTGGTTGTCGGTGTTGTACTCGACCACGTCGCACCAGTGCACCGGATCGCCTGCCGCGTCCAGCTCGCCGCTGGCGATGTGTGCAATCAGCGTGGGACGATCGTCGGTGAACACCGCCATCACCTGCAACGGCAGATAGATCTCGACGTGCGTGTTGCCGACGCCCATCGGGCGGCGCGGCTGGATGACGATGGGGTCCTGCATCTGCTGCCACAGGTCGGGTCTCACTTCGCTGGCGTTGGCGCTCTGATCCAGCTCTTGCCAGGTCATGCCGGCCACCAGCTTCTTCCATGCCCACACGGCCTGCTGCGTACCCGGGCCGAACAGACCATCGGCGGGGCCGGGCGCAAAACCCAGGTCGGTCAGCCGTTGCTGCAACTGCTCGACATCGTCGCCGAACGCCCCGCTTGTCAACGATCTGGTGAACACAGTCTTCACAAGGGGCACCTCGGTGGACGCAACGACCACCGGCGCCTGTGTCACGGCCGGCACCGTCAGCGACCCGTCGACGGCGCCGAGCGCCGGATCGAGTGTGGTCGATGCGCCGGCATCTCCATCGCCACCCCCCGACATCCCAGCAATGACGATCACGCCCAACACGCACGCCGCGCCAATCGCCGGCAGCCACGGATTGCGCGGATTGCGTTGATCGGGCGCGTTCGGTTGCCGACGCGCCAGCGGACGGTCGGACGCCCTCGGGAGGCGTTGACCAGGGCCTGCACTCCGACGGGGTGGACCCCGGGTTTCGTCATCGGTCAACGGTTGCTCCGCGGACCTCGGGTGCCATCCGATTCATCGCAGCATCTTGGCCGCTGGATCAACCAGATTTCCGTCGGCAACGCTGGGTACGCTCAGCGCCGGTCGATGCAAGGGGATCCATGGAACAGGCGCACACTCGGGTGTATCGCAACGGAGTCATGGAGTGCGAGGGCTTCGACATCGCTAAGGTGTCCGAGTACTTGGCCGAGGACGACACCATGGTCTGGATCGACATGTGCGCGCCGTCGAAGGACGAGCTGCTGAAACTTGCCGAGGAACTGAGCCTGCACGAACTCGCGGTCGAGGACGCGCTCAGCGAACACCAGCGGCCGAAGTTGGACCGCTACGACTCGCACTTGTTCATGTCGATGCACGCGGTGCGGGTCGACACCGAGTCGGGCGAGCTGGACAAGACCGAGATCGATGCGTTCATCAATTCCCGCTGGATCGTCACGGTCCGCCGCGACGAAGGGTTCTCGATTGACCCCGTGCTGCGTCGGTGGGACCGTTCGCCGCAGTTGGCCAAGAACGGCGTCAGCTTCTTGTTGTACGGGTTGATCGACGAGATCGTCGACGAGTACTTCCTGGCCATCCAGACCTTCGACGACTTCTACGACGAGGTCAGCGAACGAATCTTCTCGGAACGCCCGCTGAACCCCGATCAGCAGAGGCAATGGTTCCGAATGCGCCAAGCGCTGGTGAAGTTTCATCGGTTGGTGGTGCCCATGCGCGAGGCCGTGACCGGGCTGATGCGCCGCGAACAGAGCGTGGTCGCCGACCCGCTGTACCCGTACTACCAAGACGTGTACGACCACCTGATCCGGGTGGTCGAGTCCACGGATGCACTGCGCGATCTGGTCAGCACCATCGTCGAGACCAACCTCAGCCTGCGCGACTATCGCCAGAACCTGGTCATGAAGCAGGTCACCAGTTGGGCCGCGATCATCGCCGTGCCCACGTTGATCACCGGGTACTACGGCATGAACGTGCCGTACCCCGGGGCCGGCGAAACGTGGGGTGTGGTGGTCTCGGGCCTGCTGGTGGTGGCCCTGTCTGCCGGCCTGTACGGGTTGTTCCGCAAGCGCGGCTGGCTGTAGCCAGCAACCCACATCGCACCGCTCGACCAGGTCGTCGAGAGGTCGTCACCGATGCAGACCTGGTTGCCCTCGACGAAGTGCTGCGCACGTTCAACGTGACGATCTGACTCAGAGATGGAGGTGCCGCAGAACCAAGCAGAAGGGGTGTCCGGCGGGGTCGAGGTAGACGCGAAACGTCGAGCCCGGTTGCACCTCTGCCTTGCGGGCGCCGAGCGCAAGCACCTCGACCTCACCTTCGTCCAGATCGGGGACATCGAAATCGAGGTGCATCTGCTGCGGATGCTCGTCGCCCGGCCACACGGGAGGTTGGTGGTCGGGTGCACGCTGGAACGCCAACGTCGCGCCCGCCGACGACCGCAGCTGCACCCAGTCGTCGTCGCCATCCCATCCTTCTTCGCCATCCTGGATGTCCCACCCGGTGATGGCCGAGTAGAAGCGGGCGAGCTCCCATGGATCGGGGCAGTCGAGTGCCACCAGACTGAATCGAGCCTCCATCGTCATGTCCCAACTCTGCCCGATCGAGCGACGTTGTTCCACCAGCATCTGTGGTCGATTCGGTCACCGCGATCGTGCGAACTGACCGACCCGGTCAGTCGGCCACGTGGGGGTAGTGCGCGCGCACGTTGTCGGGATAGCTGCGCAAGTAGTAGTTCCACAACTGCTGGCCGTACACCGGTGCACTGGTGCTGGCGATGCCTCGGCGACCCTCGATCAGTTCCTCACGTTTGGCCATGAACCCAGCGGCGGCGTGTCGTGGGCTGGCCGCGACCGCTGCGGCGAACCGCGGGTGCAACGACAACGGATCCAGCCGGGTGCGCAGGTCTGGCCCGTGGAAGTACCCCGAGGACAGCCGAGCTTGACGCGCGATGACTCGGTGCGTGGTAGCCACGAAGTAGTTGCCGGTCATCGCCTGCAACATCTCGCCGAGGTTGACGACGAAGGTGCCGGGTCGCGGCGGAACATCGATCCACGCGCCGTCAGGACTTTGCGCCTGCAGGCCGCCGACCTCGTGCTGGAC
>JANNFQ010000209.1:0-5366 GCA_031380045.1 Acidimicrobiaceae bacterium | reverse complement strand
CGTTTCGACCGCCGGCCAGCAGCACCACGCCCGACAGGCAGAACACGGTCGCCAGCCAGCCGATGGGTCGTAGCGGCTCGCTGAGGAACACCAACGAGAACACGGCCACCTGTACGACTTCGGTCTTGGTGTACACGGTGCCGATCGCGAAGTCTCGGGCGTCGAAGGCCCGAATCATGAACACGGTGCCCAGGATCTGCGCCAGCCCGCCGCCGGCGATGATCGGCCAAAATCTGGCTGACGGCGTAGGAATGCCGCCCTGAATCAGTGCCACCACGATCACCGAGGCGATGGCCAACGGCGCGCCGTAGAGGTACCGAACGAACCCCGCGCCGCTAACCGACAGCAGCGAACGAAGGCGTTGCTGGGTGGCGGTACGCGCCGTCTGGAACACGGTGGCGCACAGCGTGATGGGAATCCACATGATCGGTACCTGCCGTCGATGGTCGTGACAACATCCCATGGTATCTCATTTGTTGAGATACCAATCTCAAATTCACCGACCGATCTGCGCTCATCCGTCCCGAGGAAGTTGGCGGGTCCAGATCCAGCAGAAGGCGGCAGGTCCAGATCCAGATCCAGCCGAAGGCGGCAGGTATGGTGCCCTCGACATGACGACGGCCCACTACATCGCCCTCGAAGGCGCCGAGGGATGCGGCAAGAGCACACAGGCCGCGCTGCTGGCGGCCGACCTCGACGCCGTTCTGACGCGCGAGACGGGCGGCACCGTCATCGGCAGCCGCATCCGCGACATCCTGCACGACACCGCCACCACCGGCCTGGCCCACCGTGCCGAGGCCTTGCTGACGGCCGCCGATCGCGCCCAGCACATTCAGCAGGTCGTGGCCCCAGCGTTGGCCGGCGGCCGGCACGTTGTCAGCGACCGCAGCGTGCACTCCACGCTGGCGTACCAGGGGTACGGCCGCCAGCTGCCCATCCAGCAGATCCGGGCGATCAACGAATGGGCAGTCGACGGCTGCTGGCCACACCTGGTCATCTTCCTCGAGGTCGATCCGGCCGACCTGGAACACCGCATGCACGGGCGCCAGCTCGACCGGTTCGAGCAAGAGCACCCCGACTTCCATCAACGAGTTCGCGTCGGCTTTCAACAAATGGCGGCCGACGATCCGGCGCACTGGGTCACCGTCGATGGGTCGCTACCGGCCGACCAGGTCGCTGCGCAGGTTCGCGACGCTGTGCGCGAACGGTTCGCACTGTGAGCACTTCAGCTGTCGCGCCTGCCAGCGTGTGGGACGGCGTCGTCGGCCAGCGACGTGCTGTCGAGAAGTTGCGCAGCAGTGCTGCCGACCCGGTGCACGCCTACCTCTTCGTCGGACCGCAGGGTTCCACCAAGGACATCGCCGCTCGAGCGTTCGCAGCCCTGGTCCTGACAGGCAGCGACGACCCCGACGCGCGTTCGGCGCGATTGACGTTGCACGGCGAACACCCCGACGTGCGCGAGGTGCGCCACGTAGGAGCGTCGATCTCGAAAGATCAGATCGACGACATCGTTCGCTCGGCTGCCCTTGCTCCGATCGAGAGCGATCGCAAGGTGATGATCCTCGACGAGTTCCACCTGCTTGACGCGCAGGGCGCGGCGCGGCTGTTGAAGACACTGGAAGAACCGCCCGCCAGCACCATGTTCATCGTGCTGGCCGATCAGGTCGACGCCGACCTGGTCACCATCGCGTCGCGATGCGTGCGCATCGAGTTCGCGCCCATCGACCAGGCCGCCATCTGCGATGTGCTGGTCGCCGAAGGACACGATCCCACCGCATCCCAGGCCGCAGCGCGCGCGGCCGCCGGCAGCCTGAACCGTGCCCGCGTGCTGGTCAGCGACCAGGGCTTGGCTGCCCGGCGCGACGCATTCGCGTCCATTCCCCATCGCCTCGATGGCACCGGTGGCACCGTGGTCAACTTGGTGGAGGAGATCACCCGGCTGGCCGATCAGTCGGCGGCGTCGCTCGGCCCCATCCACGCCGCCGAGATCGCCGAACTGGAAGAGCGCGTGGCGGCCGCCGGCGAGCGGGGCAGTGGCCGCAAGACACTTGAGGATCGGCACAAACGAGAGGTGCGCCGGTATCGCACCGACGAGCTGCGCAGCGGGCTGGGGGTCATGGCGGGCTCGTATCGTGACGCATTGGTGGCGGCCTCGGCGCCCCGGCCCGACGCAGCCACGCGTGCGGTGTCGCGCATCCACGACGCTCTCGAGGCGCTCGGCTGCAACCCGAACGAAGCGTTGCTGCTGCAGTCGTTGCTGCTGGAGCTGCCGTCGCTCTGACGTGCCGCTCGGCGAACCGCGTATCACCCCAAGGATAGGTTCACAGCGTGGCAATGACTGGCGCTCCTCTCGTCGATCTGCGCGTCAGCCGGCCCGGCGCGACGCTGATTCGGGTCGTGGGCGATGCCGTTCGCGAATTGCAGGGTGACGATCCGCTGCGCCTCGTGCGCGTCGTTGCGCCCGACAGCGCGACAGTCGATGGCTTGCGTCGCGCACTCCCCTGGTGCGGCGGCTCCTGCGGGGCCGAGATCGGGGGCACCCTTCGCCTGGCCACCGCCATCGCCGCGCAGCAGCTGGGTGATCGACGGCCGGCGCCAGCGGTGGCCGTTCTGGCAACCGTGCAACGGGTGCTCGCCGATCAGCGCAACCGACCGCGCATGTTCGATTCGTGCGCCGACCATCCCGCCACACACGACGCGATCGTTCGTGCGGTGGCCACGCTCGACGGCGTGTTCACGCTGCACGCCGATCATCAGGCCGTGCTGGCCGGTTTGGCGGGTGGGCGCGCCAGCGCGGCGGCCGTGTGCACGGTGGTCGGCCAGGTGCGCGCCCAGCTGTTGGCCAGCGGGTTCGTCGATGCCGCCGAAATCCTGCGAACCGCCACTGCGCAACTCGAACGTCCACAACTCGAGCGTCCACAGCTCGACGGGCCAGGTCCAGTGCCTGACGAACTCGCCCCGCTGATCGTGGTCGTCACCCAGCAGTTCAATCCCGCTCACGTCGCCTTTCTGCGGGCACTGGTTCAGCGGTCGCCGCGCACCATCGTGGTGGCGGCCAGCAGCCGGCTCGACGAGCTGTCCGTGGCTCCGCACATCTCGCAGATCATCGGCACACCCGTTCAGGTTCCGGCGCATGCCATCGACCACTCCGACCAGGTGGTGCCGGTCGTCGTCTCGTGCCCCGACCACGACGAAGAGGTGCGCGAGGTCACTCGCCGAATCGTCGGTCTGCTCGATCAGGGCGTGGTCGCCGACCGCATCGCCGTCTTCTATCCGCCTGCAGGCCCGCACAGAGCCGCGTTGGCTTCGGCCCTCGCCGGGGCCGGTATCGCTGCACGCGGTCAGGTCAGCCCAGCGCTGAAGGGGGCCATCGCCGGGCAGGTCATGCGGCTGTTGCTGACCATTGCCACCGACGGCCTCGATCGACGCACCCTGGTCGAGCTCGCCCGGTTGGCCCCCTTCGGTCACGACGTCTCGGCCGACGGCGTGGTGCGAACCATTGCGCGCAGTGCCGATCAATGGAACCGGCTGGCGCTGAACTCGGGGGTCGTGGCCGAGCGCGACTGGTCCGTGTTCCAACAGCTGCCGTTCCCGGACGAAAGCATCGACCAACGTCGCCAACGCGGGTTGGTCGGCTTCATGCACATCCAGCAGCGCCACCGCGATGCGGTCCGTTCGGCCACCACCTGGGCCGAATTGGCGTCGGCGCTCGAGGCATGGTTCATCTCACACTGCGGCACGGTCGACTGGCGGCTGGACACGTGGAAGGGCGTGCCGAACTGGCAGCGCGATGCTGCCGAACAGGTCGAGGGCGTGTTCACCATGCTGGCCCAACTCGACCGATTCGGTCTGGCCCGCAGCACCCGAGCAGCAGCTCGATTGGTCACAGCCTTCCTCGACGACGATGTGGTCAGTGCCGAGAGCAAGGGTGCCGGTGTGGTGGTCGATCAATTGGTCGGTGCCAGCGGCGCGGTGTATGACCACGCCTTCGTGGTCGGCGCCAACGATGGTCTGCTCCCGGGGCGGGTCGCCGACGATCTGGTGCTCACTCGCGCGCTCGGGCCCGAGCCACTGGGCGTGCTCACAGGGCCGTCCAACCGTCCGGTTCGTGATCGGCGCGGCTTCCTGGCCGCGCTCGACGGCGCGCAGCACAGTGTCACCGTCGTGCACGCGCGGTGGGACGTTCGTGCCGGGGGGGCCATGTACGTGTCGTCGCTGGTACCCACCGATGCAGCCACCCACCAACACATCGCGTCGCATGCTGCACAGATCACCGACGCAGACACTGCCTGGCTGGACGCCGACGAATGGTTCAGCCGTCATCCGCACCTCACCGAACCGCGGCTCAACCGGCGCCGTCGCGCCATCACAGCGCGCCGCCAGCCGCATCCCACGGCATTCGACGGCCAGGTGGGTCCGCTCGGTCCGCTCGACCCGCTCACCCGTACCACCGCCGATGGCGTGCGCGCCGAATCGGGCATCACCTCGTTCGAAGAGTGGATGCAGTGCGGCACGAAGTACTTCGTCACGCGCGTGCTGAACGCCAGAACCGACGAATCCGATCCGTCCGACATCGTCGACATCGAGGCTCGCGACAAGGGCACCTTGATCCACAAGGTGTTCGAGCGGCTGCTGGGCGAGTGGATCGTGGCCCACCCCCACGCCGACGAGCCATGGATCGCAACCACCGCCGATCTCGAACGCGTGCTGACCCGTGCCTCGCAGGTGCTCGATGAAGAGGCACGACGATTGCTGTCCGATCACCGTCTGGGGCACCCACAGATGTGGCGGGCCCGCCGCGCCCAGATCATGACTGCACTGCGGCTTGGGCTGCTGGCCGAGTGGCGCGACGGCGCCATCCCGCTGGCTGCCGAGTTCGCATTCGGCAGACGCAACAATGCCGAACCTGTGGTGTGGCAATCGCCATCCGACTCTCAGCTGCAGGTTCACTTCGTCGGCTCGATCGATCGTCTCGATCGCCTGCCCGACGGTTCGGTACGCATCATGGATCTCAAGACCGGCAGCAACACGCCATACAAGTCCATTCGGGCCGACACCCCGTTCGGCGCCAATGACGACAAGCTGCAGTTGGCCTTCTATGGCTGGGCCACCGGCCAGGCGCGCCACCACCTGGTTCAGCACGCTGCGTATCGATTCGTCGGCAGGCACGACCATTCCGACGATGTCGTGCTCCAGCTGACACCACAGGTGCATCAGGCGTTGCATCAGCGACTCGATCATGTCGCCACGCACATCCGCCAGGGCCAGTTCCTGCCCGGCGAGGTCGGGCCGTACGGGTGCGAGGTCTGCTCGCCCGACGGGCTGGGCAGTGACGACGCCAACCAGCGGTTGGCCCAATGGCTGGC
>JANNFQ010000194.1:0-7664 GCA_031380045.1 Acidimicrobiaceae bacterium | reverse complement strand
GGGGCTCGTCGACCGTCGCCGGCGCGCTGAACCCGCAGGGCGACGAGCACGGCGACGGCCCGAAGGACGGCACAGTCGGTGTGTTCGTCGGTTTCGAGCTGCGTGGCAACCGCTTCGACTACTGGGCCGGCCTGGTTCGTGAGGGCGAGCCGTACCTGTACATCGAGGAACTGGATGGCACTGGCCTGCGGCAGGGTCTGGAGATCAAGCCGCCCGAGATGTGGGCCGGGCACGAGTGCGACGTGCCGTTCCAGCAATGGAGTTTGGGCAACGAAGCACACGGGGTGCTGCTGGACGACCCCACCGAGGCGTGGCGGCGCGCCCACGGAACACCCGTGCCGGTCACCTTCGACATCGAGTGGTATGCATCAGAGCCACCCACGCCGATCGACACGGGTGCGCCCGAGCGCGGCTATCAACAGCGGGGCGAGATCGATGCACGCATCGAGCTGTTGGAAGGTGTGGTGACCATTGAGGGTCCTGCTGAGAGGGTCCACGTGTGGGGCGTGCCGTACCTGCCAACATCGTTCGCCATGCCCACCGACGCCCGCGGGCTGCGCGCTCCGTACCGCCGATCCGACGGTGTGACCGTCGACCAGGTGCTAACGGCCACGCGCTGGTGGGTCAGCAGATGAACGAGCGTCGGCGCCCGCCCGGCGAGAACCCGAACGGTGGGCCGCGCGACATCCTGTCCGAGTTCGAGCAACAGAAGACGCGTCCCGCGTATCGCGAAATGGCGCCGGCGGTGGGCATGGTGATCGAAGATCGCGCCACCGGTTTCTGCGGCGACATCGTGAAGATCAGCGTCCAGGCCGTCACGCTGCGCGATCGGGCCGGCAACCATCGCCACTTCACATACAAGGCGGGCGGCTTCTTGCTCGCCGGAAAGGCCGTCACGTTGGTGCGTCCGGCCAATCAAGCCGCCGCTACGCCGCGCATCACGAACAGCGGATCTGTTGCTGCTGCAGGTCCACAGAAGGCCCGCGCTGCGCGGGCCAGCCGCATCTGGGTGGAGGGCAAGCACGACGCCGAACTGTTGGAACACGTGTGGGGCGACGACTTGCGCGAGTTGGCAATCGTGGTGGAGCCGATGCACGGCATCGACGATCTCGCCGCACTTGTCGCCGAGTTCCAGCCTGGGTCCACGCGCCGGCTGGGAGTACTGGTGGATCATCTGGTGGCCGGCTCGAAAGAACATCGTTTGGCAACCGAGGTCATGCGGCTGCATCGCGACGTGCTGGTCACCGGCCACCCGTTCGTGGACGTGTGGGAGGGCGTGCGCCCGAAGGTCATTGGGCTGGAGGCATGGCCCCAGGTGCCCCGTGGTCGCCCGTGGAAAGAGGGCATCTGCGCGGCGCTGGGGGCCGACCCGCTCAGCTTCTGGCCGCGTCTGCGGAATCGGGTTCGGTCGTTTGCTGATCTGCGACCCGAACTGGTGGGAGCAGTGGAGCAGCTGATCGACTTCGTCGCGCCCTCCGACGACTGATCCACCAGGCGATCACCCCACCGATCATTGCCACCGCCAAGAACGGGGCGGTGTAGCCGATGAAGATCAGCACCGCAGCGGCCGCGATCACGAACGCTCGCCCGCCACTGGCGAAGGCGTCACCGATGCCCTTCTGATGCGGGTCGGTATCCAGCGTTGCCGGGTCGATGGCCGCAGCAGGGGTGGTCGACAGATCGATGGTCAACGTTGCCAGGGCCGTTCGGTTGCCCAGGTTGCGTTGCTCGGCCAGCAGTTGCTCCAGCACGGTTTGGCGCGCCGTCAGTTCGCCCTCCAACAGCACCACTTCGCCCAGGTCGACCGCCTCGACCAGCAGGCGTTGCACACGGTCGACGCTCTGCTGTGCGGTGGTGATGCGGGTACCCAGATCTGTCACCCGATCAGTGACATCGTCGGTGTTCTGCACACGCGTCACCTGTCGGCCCAGCGCCGATGCCTCGGCGATCATGGCTTCCACGTTCTGCGGCGGCACCTTGAAGATCACCGAGCCCCGCGACTGGGTCGAGTCGCTCAACTGCACGTCCGAGCCGTACACCTGCGCGCCGTAGCGCTGACCGATCGTGATCAGGTCGTTGACGGCCGCGCCGACATCGGCCACCTCCACACCCACGGTGACCTCCACGATCAACAAGCGATCGGGCCGTGGGGCAACGGTCTCGCCGCCGTCGCCCGATCCGCCGGACGACGCCGTCTCGGCAGGCGCGTCGGTGGACACCGACGCCTCGTCCGGCGAGAGGGGAGCGATGGCGTCCGAGTCACCGTTCGCGGCCGGCGCGATCGTGGCGGCCGACTCGCTGGCGGTTGCACTGTCGTCGTCGGACCCGCACGCCATCAGCACGATCGAGGCAGTCGAGATGACGGCACCCCACCGCAGCATTCGTCCGGTGGTCAACGGAAGGGATCGGACATGGAACCTGTTCACGTGTGCCATGAGGTTTCGACGTGCCCGTCGAACCCGTGGTTCCCGCAGGCAGGTGTCAGTCGCGTGACGCTGCGGCAGCGTCTGCGGCCGCATCGGCCGCAAGCGCCGCGATCTGACGGCGATGACGCACGAACTCGATGGCAACAGGCAGCAGGCTGACGGCCACGATCGCGATCGCGGCGATCTCGAGGTTGTTCTTCACGAACTCGATCTCGCCCAGGAAGTACCCCAGGGTGGTGACGCCCACGCCCCACAGCAGACCGCCGATGATGTTGTAGGTCACGAAGGTGCGGTACTTCATCTTGGCGACGCCGGCCACGATGGGCGTGAAGGTGCGCACGATCGGCACGAACCTGGCCAGCACGATTGCCGCGGGACCGCGCTTGTCGAAGAACGCGTGGGCCTTGGCCAGGTTGGCTGGATTGAACAGCCGGCTCTGCTTGCGCTCGAACAGCGCCGGCCCGACCTTCTTGCCGAACAAGTAGCCGACCTGATCGCCGAGGACCGCAGCCACGAAGGCCACACCCGCGGTGATCGGCAAGGCCGGCATCACGTTGTTGCCGGCGCCGGACGACAGGAACCCGGCGATGAACAGCAGCGAGTCGCCGGGCAAGAAGAACCCGACGAGCAACCCGCTCTCGGCAAAGACGATGAGAGCCAGGATGGCCAGCCCGCCCTTGTCGAGCCAACGTTCGATGTCGATCAGGGCAGCAATCACGACGCCCGACGCTATCGGCAAAACGAGCACAGCCCGGGGCAGGTGCCCCGGGCTGTGCTGTCGAACGTGTGCTGCCGGATCTGGCAGCAGGTCAGCGCGAACGTCAGACTTTGACGCTGCTGGCTGCCGCTGCACCCGTGATGGTGCTGGTCTGGCGGCTGCTGTAGACGATGGCCCCCACCAGCACGACCAGTGCGCCGGCGGCGATGGCGTAGCGGGCGCCGTCGTTGTCCTGCAAGCTGATGATGGCGGGCAACACCAGCAGGCTGACCAGGTTCATCACCTTGATGAGCGGGTTCAGGGCGGGGCCGGCCGTGTCTTTGAACGGGTCGCCCACGGTGTCGCCGATGACAGCCGCCTTGTGGGCATCGCTGCCCTTGCCGCCATGGTGGCCGTCTTCGATGTACTTCTTGGCATTGTCCCAGGCACCACCGGCGTTGCTGAGGTAGTTGGCCATCAGTTGGCCCACCAGGATGACTGCGGCCAGGAATGCGCCGAGTGCGTAGAAGCTGATGCCGAAGCCCACGACCACCGGCGCCAGCACTGCCAGCAGCGCAGGTGTTGCCAGCTCGCGCAGCGAGGCCTCGGTGCAGATGTCGATGACGGGGCCGTACTCGGGCTCCTTCTCGCCGCGCATGATCTTGCCGTCGGCGAACTGCTTGCGTACTTCCTGCACGACCACGCCGGCGGTGCGACCAACAGCGCGGATGGCCAGCGACGAGAACAGGAATGGTACGGCACCGCCGATCAACATCCCGATGAAGACCTTCGGGTCGGCGACGTTGATGGGGATCAGGTCGAACACGCCGCGCTGTGTCTTGAGCGCCTCGTCGACGATGTCGCTGGAGAAGATCTCGCCGGCAGCAGTCTCGATGAAACTGGCGAACAGAGCGACGGCAGCGATGACGGCCGAGCCGATGGCGAAGCCCTTGGTGACCGCCTTGGTGGTGTTGCCAACGGCGTCGAGGCTGACCATGATGCGCTCGGCCTCGCCGTGGAACTCGCCACTCATCTCGGCGATGCCGGCGGCGTTGTCACTGACCGGACCGAAGGTGTCTTCGCTGACGATCACACCGGTGGTGGCCAGCATGCCCATGCCCGTCAGGGCGACCAGGTAGAAGCTGAACTGCAGGTTGCCGCCGCCCATCGACAGCGCCACACCCAGGGCGATGGCGATGGCGATGACCGCGTAGACCGAGCTCTCGAGTCCACTTGCCGTACCCGCCAGTACGACGGTCGCGGGACCCGTCTCGGCGCTCTCGGCGATGTCCTTCACGGGCCGGTAGTGCGTGCCGGTGTAGTACTCGGTGAGGCGGCTGATGAGCTGTGCCAGCACTAGGCCGATGGCCACGGCGCCGAAGCACTTCCAGCCGGCGTTGTCGTTGTTGTCGTTGCCGACATACAGCAGCGCGACCAACAACGTGCCGACCAGCGTCAATCCGCCGGCCACCAGGAAGCCACGGTTGATTGGCTTCAGTGCGTCGGTCTCGTCGGGGCGGGCCTTCACGGCGAACACGCCGAAGATTGATGCGATCACGCCGATGGCGCGAGCCGCGACCGGGAAGATGAGGCCCAGTGCCGGGTTGGCGCCGACCGAGTTGAATGCAGCGACGCCCAGGATGATCGAGGCGACCAGCGTGACCTCGTAGCTCTCGAACAGGTCGGCGGCCATTCCGGCACAGTCGCCCACGTTGTCGCCCACGTTGTCGGCGATGGTGGCCGGGTTGCGCGGATCGTCCTCGGGAATACCCGCCTCGACCTTGCCGACCAGGTCGGCGCCCACATCGGCAGCCTTGGTGAAGATGCCACCGCCGACTCGCAGGAACAGCGCCAACAGCGAGCCGCCGAAGCCGAAGCCGATCAGGATGACCGAGCTGGTGTTCTGGAAGATCATGATGATGATGGTTGCGCCCAGCAGGCCGAGGCCCACCGTGAACATGCCGGCGACGCCACCGGTGCGGAACGCCACCGTCAGTGCCTTGGGCATGCTGTTGGTCAACGCTGCTGCGGCTGTGCGCACGTTGCCTTGCGTGGCAAGCGTCATGCCGATGTAGCCGGTCAGGCCACTGGCCAGACATCCGGCCACGAACGCCAAGGTTCGGAACAGACCCGCTGACCCGAAGCCCAAGGCGACCTCGCCGCCCGGCTTGACGATCTCGGTCGACGTGACGAACACGATGATGGCCAACGGAATCAGGATGACCGCGATGGTCTTGAACTGACGGCGCAGGTACGCCGCGGCACCCTCTTGGATCGCCTTGGCGATTTCTTGCATCTTCGGCGAGCCCTGGTCCTGGGCAAGCACATCCTTGGCCAGGTAGAAACCCACGCCGATGGCGACGAGTGCCGACGCCACTGACAACAGCAGAACGAGCCACTCACCGCCCTTCAGCTCGAATACTTGATAGCCGCCTTCGGCCAGGATTGTTGCTGACACCACTTCACCTTGTGGTTGGGGCGCGCCCCACGCTGGGCACACCGTTGCTGGAAACGTGGAGAGTGTAGGGACTTTCGCGTGTGACGGACGAAACGTCCGGCCTCACCACCACGGAGTTCTCGTCCGGGGCATCTCGGGAGTACCGTTCGCTCGGCGTTCTCCACGACTTGCTTCTGACACGGAAGGCTGTCAACACATGGCCCAGACAATCCCAGGGTCCACCTCGCCTGGCACCGATCCCGCCCCGCAGGGTGGCAGACGAAGCCCGGTCACAGGTACGGCACTTGCACCGCGGAAGAAGCAGTTCTTCCTGGTCGATCTGTACGGAACGGCGGTCGGCAAGAAGTACGTCATGGCCATCACCGGCGTCATGGGCATCGGCTACATCGTCGCCCACATGATCGGCAACCTGAAGATGTACCTGGGCAAAGAGTCCGACGGCGTGTACGCCATCGACCACTACGGCGAGTTCCTGCGCGAACTGCTGGTGCCCATCTTCCCCCGCACGTACGTGCTGTGGGGTCTGCGGCTGGGACTCATCGCGGCGCTGGTCCTGCACCTGCACGCCGCGTACTCGCTGACGGTGTTGAATCGCCGGGCCCGTCCGGTGAAGTACCAGAGCGCGCGTGACTATCAGATCGCCAACTTCGCCAGTCGCACCATGCGGTGGACCGGCATCATCGTGCTGCTGTTCATCATCTGGCACCTGCTCGACCTGACGGGTGGGCAGTTGAACCCCGACTTCGTCCGCGGCCAGACGTATCGCAACGTGGACGCGTCGCTCAGCCGAGTACCCGTCGCCATCTTCTACATCCTGGCCAACCTGGCCCTGGGCGTGCACCTGTACCACGGCACGTGGAGCCTGTTCCAGAGCATCGGTTGGGCCAACCCCCGATTCGTGGCATGGCGTCGCTACCTGGCCACCGGCTTGGCCACCGTGGTGGTCGTCGGCAACGTCTCGTTCCCTGTTGCCGTGCTCGCCGGCATCGTCAAGGTCTGACTCGAAAGGCATCCGAATGAGTACCGATGTGATGAGTACCGGTCAGTTGAACGACAAGCTGAACGCCAAGGCACCAGCGACTGCGGTCCCCGAGATGTGGGACACCTTCAAGGACGACATGAAGTTGGTCAACCCCAACAACAAGCGCAAGTTCAAGATCATCGTGGTGGGCACCGGGCTGGCCGGCGCGTCCGCCACGGCAACGCTGGCCGAACTGGGCTATCAGGTCGACGCGTTCACGTTCCACGACTCGCCGCGTCGTGCACACTCCATCGCCGCGCAGGGCGGTATCAATGCCGCCAAGAACTACAAGGGTGACGGCGACTCGGTGCATCGCCTGTTCTACGACACGATCAAGGGCGGCGACTTCCGCGCCCGCGAATCGAACGTGCATCGCCTGGCCGAAGTCAGCGTCGACATCATCGACCAGATGGTGGCGCAGGGCGTGCCGTTCGCACGCGAGTACGGCGGACTGCTGGACAACCGCAGCTTCGGTGGCGCGCAGGTCAGCCGCACCTTCTATGCACGTGGCCAGACCGGCCAGCAGTTGTTGCTGGGCGCCTATCAGCAGATGGCCCGCCAGATCGGCCTGGGCACCGTGCGGCTGTGGAACCGCAGCGAACTGGTCGACACCGTCGTCATCGACGGTCGTTGCGCTGGCATCGTCACCCGCGATCTGGTCACGGGCGATGTGCAGTCGCACTCGGCGCACGCGGTGGTCATGTGCACCGGCGGCTATGGCAACGCGTTCTTCCTGTCGACCAACGCGATGAACTGCAACGTCACTGCGGCATGGCGTGCGCACCGCAAGGGTGCCTTCTTTGCCAACCCGTGCTACACGCAGATCCACCCCACGTGCATCCCGCAGGCCGACGACACCCAAAGCAAGCTGACGCTCATGTCCGAGTCGTTGCGCAACGACGGACGCGTGTGGGTGCCAAAGGCCGTGGGCGACGAGCGGCCAGCCGCGCAGATCCCCGAGGCCGAGCGCGACTACTACCTCGAGCGTCTGTACCCCAGCTTCGGCAACCTCGCCCCGCGCGACATCTCGTCACGCGCCGCCAAGCGAGCGGTCGACAGCGG
>JANNFQ010000184.1:0-7425 GCA_031380045.1 Acidimicrobiaceae bacterium | reverse complement strand
CAAGTTGGCCCCCAACGAAGAGCGAACCATCGTGGTCGGCGTTGCCGGGGCGCGATCGGCGTTGTTCAACCTGACGGTCGTCAACACCGAGGGTGCAGGCGGCTTCGTGGCGTGCTTCGCAGCCAACGTGGCGTATCCCGGCAACTCCAGCATCAACTGGTTCGGAGCCGACCAGATCCTGGCCAACAGCGTCCTCAGCGCGGTCGACTCCAACGGCGCGATCAAGATTCGTGGCGGGGCCAACCGGACCGACGTCGTGATCGATCGCATCGGCTACTTCTACTGAACTGTGGCTTCTGCTGAACTGTGCCTTCTACTGAACTGTGGCGGGCAGCGTTCAGTTCAGTCGGTGTCGAACGCGGCGCCCGACTTGGTGGCCATGAACGCGTCCAACGGCACGTCCTCCTGGCGCAGAAAGCCAGTGGGTGGCAGCACACCGTCGCGAACCAGTTCGATCACCGCGACCACCGAACTGGCGGTGGTCCACGCAATCGCCGTGCTCTGCAGCCCACCGATGGCACGCGGGTAGTAGGCCCGAACGAACTCGAGTCGGCGCAGGTGCCCGTCGATGACGCCTTCGGATGCGACGTGCATGTAGACCACGTCGTCGGTCACGGCAGGCTTGGCATTGGTCAAGATCTCTCCGGCAAGTTCGCGCCGTTGACGCATGAGCAGTTCGTGGAAGAAGAAGTTCATCAGGTCCATGTGCCCGGGATAGCGCATGGTCTTGTAGTCCAGGTTCTCGACGCGCCCGTGGTACGTCTGGCACATGGTGCCCAGGCCGCCTGATGTGGTGAACGCTTCCAGCTGGGTGCCATGAACGTAGATGTTCTCTCGCCACTCCATGGACGACACCCATTTGCGAACACCCTCTTCGATCACTTCGCAGTCGTTCAGGTACTCGTTGACCACACCCTCTGGCGACCAGTTGAACGCATAGCCCAGCAGACCGGTCGGATGCTGCGGCAAGGCGCCCACGCGCATGCGAATGGAGCGGCAACTCTGGAACTGGGCCGCCTGCGACGCTGCCACCACGCAGACGAACCCGGGCGCCAACCCGCACTGCGGCGCCATCACACCACGCGCCGTCTGGCTCATGTCGAGAATGGCCTGCGTGGTCGCCGTATCTTCGGTGAGGTCGAAGTAGTGGATTCCCAACCGATGGGCCAACTCGGCGACCGCACGATTCAGGTGGTACGGGAGACACGACAGCACCGCGTCCACGTCGCCCAGATGCGTGCCCAATTGGGCGGCGTCAGCGACATCGATCACCTGGACTGGCACCGGTGTCTGCGTCTGCGGGGCGCGCACGTCCAACCCGATCACCTCGAAACCGGCTTCTCGTAGCAGATTGGCGGCCAGCAACCCCACCTTGCCCAGACCCAGTACTGCCACCCGCGTCAACATCACGACCCTCCGTCTGTTGTCTGGTCAGACGCTAGCCGGAATCGATGTGCCAATCGACCGGCTGATCGGAACAGATGCTCGCATCAGCGCAAGAACAGCTGGTACACCGGGTTCTGGGTCTCATCCTGATTCGGGTACGCCAACGCCTGCAGGAACGCAGTGAACGCTTGGTCGTCGCGGTGTGGCACTTGCAACCCGACCAGCACTCGACCCTCATCGGCGCCCTGGTTGCGGTAGTGGAACAGGCTGATGTTCCAGTCGGTGTGCATGCTGGCCAAGAAACGCATCAGCGCGCCTGGGCGCTCGGGAAACAGGAAGCGGTACAACCGCTCGTCCTCGGCCAGTTGTGTTCGACCGCCCACCATGTGCCGCACGTGTTCCTTGGCCAGCTCGTCATGGGTCAGGTCGATGGTGGCGAATCCGGCGTCGCTGAACTCGCTGGCGATGGCCCCCGACTCGCTGCGATCGGCGGTGGACAGGCCGACGAAGATGTGTGCTTCATCGGAGTCAGAGATGCGGTAGTTGAACTCGGTCACCGAGCGCGACCCGACCAGCTCGGAAAACCGTCGGAAGCTGCCTCGCCGCTCGGGGATGGTCACGGCGAACAGCGCCTCGCGCTCTTCGGCCCGCTCGGCGACGAAGCGCAGTCGGTCGAAGTTCAAGTTGGCTCCGCTGGTGATCGCAACGAAGGTCGCACCGGCAGCACCCGTCTGCTCGACATGACGCTTCAACCCAGCGACGCCCAGTGCACCGGACGGCTCGAGGATGGTGCGCGTGTCGTGGAAGACATCCTTGATCGCCGCGCACACTGCATCGGTGTCGACGACGATGAAGTCGTCCACCAGCAGGCGAGCCAGCCGGAACGTCTCTTCACCGACCACCTTCACCGCGGTGCCGTCACAGAACAGACCAACGTCGGCCAATTCAACCCGATGCCCCGCCGCGACCGATCGGGCCATCGCATCCGAGTCGGCAGCTTGCACACCGATGACTGCGATCTCGGGCCTGACGGCCTTGATGTAGGCAGCCACTCCCCCGATCAAACCGCCACCGCCCACAGGGACGAACACCGCATCGATGCGACCCTCGCATTGGCGCAGGATCTCGGTGGCGATCGTTCCCTGGCCGGCGATCACAGCGGGGTCATCGAACGGGTGCACGAACGTGAACCCGTGCTGGATCTGCAGCTCGATCGCGCGCGTCGCAGCCTCGGAGTAGCTGTCGCCGTGCAGGACGATGTGCGCTCCCAGTGCTGCAACCGCCTCGACCTTGACCCGCGGTGTGGTGTTCGGCATGACGATGGTCGCTGTACAGCCCAGCCGCTGCGCACTCATGGCCACGCCCTGCGCGTGGTTGCCGGCCGAGGCACAGATCACGCCGCGCTCTCGCTGCGCCGACGTCAGGCCGACCATCTTGTTGTATGCGCCGCGGATCTTGAAGCTGAACACCGATTGATGGTCCTCACGTTTCAACAGCACGGTGTTGCCGAGACGCAACGACAGCCCGTCGGCGCTGTCCAACGGGGTCTGTTCAGCCACGTCGTAGACGCGAGCGGTCAAGATCTTCTGCAGATATCCCGACAGCGTCAGCTGACCAGTGTGATCGGTCGCTTCGCCGGTCTCTTGTGCGGGATCGATGGGGAGCACACCGCATTCTACGACCCGACCAATCGACGCCCGGAGAGATCGACCGGTCTACGCTCGCTGCGTGCCGCCGATGGTTGGCTGTTCGTGGCCAGCGAACGATCGACGAGTAACTTCGCCGGTTGGTTCTCGATCTGCCCGTCGTCATCCACCGAGCGCGAGCTGGGCTACCGATTGGGCCGAAGGGCATTCCTCGCGGTGTCCGAAGTGGCGGCCGCAGCAGTCAGCGCGCGGTCGCCGAGCGGTGCGTTGCCCGATGACGCACATGCGTCGATGCCCGACTGCCCAGGACCAGCAGTGGATAGGCCGCCACGATGAACGCCGCGGCCATGGCGTAGGCCCACGCTTCGGTGACCGGCAGTTCGAACAGATCGCGGCTCCACGGCATCAGGAACGCGGCGGCGAACAGCACCGACATGGTGACGACCAGTGTCAACCGCAACGTGTTCAACGGTCGCGCCACCCGATAGAGGTTCATCAGCGCGACCGATCCAGCGACCATCACCGACAGCGTTCGCGCATGATCAGCGTCGATCGCACCATCGAGTTGAGCAATCTCGAACACACTCATGGTCGCCACCGCGATCACCACCCCGGCCGGCACGGCGCGTCCCAGTACCCGCGGCAGGAAGCCCAGTGTGACGCGATCGCTGTTCGGCTCGAGTGCCAGGAAGAACGCCGGTAGCCCGATCGTGAACCAACTGAGTATCGACAGGTGGATGGGCCGAAGTGGATAGGCCAACGCGAACACACCGGTCAGCACCGACAGCACCACCGAGTAGGCCGTTTTGGCCAGGAACAGGCTGGCGACTCGTTCGATGTTGTTGATGACCCGCCGGCCTTCGGCGACCACGGCAGGCAGCGCCGAGAAGTTCGAATCGAGCAGGACCAGTTGGGCCACGCCCCGGGTTGCTTCGCTGCCCGACGCCATTGCCACACCGCAGTCGGACTGTTTCAGGGCCAACACGTCGTTGACGCCGTCGCCGGTCATCGCCACGGTATGACCGCGTGCCTGCAGCGCAGAGACCATCGCCCGCTTCTGGTGCGGTGTGACCCGCCCGAACACCGAACCGCCCTCGATGGCATCAGCGAACTCTTGCGACTCACCGTCTTCGGGCAGCGTGGTCGCGTTCACGCTGTCCTGCCACCGTTGCATGCCCGCGCGACGAGCAACTGCACCGACGGTGACATCGTTGTCGCCCGAGATCACCTTCACGGTCACCCCCTGATCGGCGAAGTACGTCAGGGTCTCGGCGGCATCAGCGCGCACCACATCTTCGAACAACACCAGCGCCGCGGCCACCACGTCGGGCAGACGCGCATCGGCCCCGTCGCCGATGGTCTGGGTCGAGCTGGCCAACACCAGCACCCGCTGGCCATCTGCTGCCCGCTCTTCGACCGCCGAGCTGACTTCTGCATATCTGGCACCCATGACGTTTTCCGGAGCACCGAGCACCCACGTGCCGTGATCGGCAAAGGTCATCGCGCTCCACTTGCGTGTCGACGAGAACGCCACACGGGCCGACACCGTCCACGATGTCGCGTCGGGGAAGTGATCAAGCAGCGCGCGCAACGTGGCGTTCGGGTCGGGGTCGAGATGGGCCAGGGCCGACAGCACCTGGTCGATGTCGGCCCGATCGGTGTCGTTCAGAACGATCACGTCAGCCAGCTCCATCGAGCCCTCGGTGATCGTGCCGGTCTTGTCGGCGCACAGCACATCGATGCGTGCCAACACCTCGATGGCAGGCAACTCCTGCACCAGACATCGCTTGCCGGCCAACCGGACCACACCGACTGCGAACGCAACGCTGGTCAGCAGCACCAGCCCCTCTGGCACCATGCCCACCAGCCCGGCAACGGTGCTGATGATGGCTTCTCGCCAACCGTCGTTGCGGCGCCACAGCTGACTGGTGGTCAACAAGATGCCCACCGGGATGATGAGGAACCCGACCCACGTGACGATGCGGTTGACGTCGTTGCGCAGCGGCGAGTTGACCAACGTGAACCGACGAGCTTCCTCGGCCAGCTTGGCGGCGTAGTTCTGCGCGCCCACCTTCGTGATCCGCACCCGACCGGTGCCGGCGACGACGGCGCTGCCACTCAACACCTGGTCGCCGGACGACTTGGTGACCGCATCGGCCTCGCCGGTCAGCAGCGATTCGTCGATCTCCAAACTGTCGGTCACCAGAACGTCGCCATCGGCCACCACCTGCGCGCCCGCGCGCAGTTCGACGATGTCATCCATGACCAGTTCGTGCACTTCGATCTCGAGCACGGCACCGTCGCGGACCACCTGCGCATGCGGTGCGTTGATGACGCTCAGCGAATCGAGCACCCGCTTGGCGCGAAACTCTTGCACCACGCCGATGACGCTGTTGGCAACGATCACGCCGCCGAACAGCGCGTCTTTCGGCGATCCGGCCGCGATGACGAGCGCCGCGAGGATGCCGACGATCAGGTTGATCGGCGTCAGCACGTTGCCACGCACGATCTGCCCCAAGGTGCGAGTTGGCGCGCGGGTCGCAGTGTTGGTCAACCCACGAGCCACGCGGTCGGCAACTTGGCTGGCTGTCAGGCCGACTTGTGGGTCGGACATGACGTCGGGGTTCAGCACCCCATCGACGGTACTGCCGGACGGTCACACGTTGCTGCGACGACGAGCACATGTCGTGCGGTGGTGTAGGTAGGCTGATGGCGATCCGTATGGATGCTGGCCCCTCCCGAACCGTCCCCGCCGAACGGGCACCACTCCCCGAGCTCCGCTCTTCGGCACCGTTGCGTCGCATGCTGGTCGGACTGTTCTTCGGACTGCTGTTCATCATCGGCACCGGACCTGCTGCGTCGATGATCGACGCGTCCACGATCGGTGCCACCACTCCAGTCGTCGACGAGCAAGCGGTCGAGCTCGCGGCCACACGGATGGTGCGTCGCCGCAGTGCGATTCGCTTGCTCCGCCGCACGCCGTTCGCGGCACAAGCGCTGCAGACAATCCAGACATCCAGGCTGCAATCGCGGCTGACACACCGTTGGTCGCCCAGTCGGCAACTGCCGCCACCGCTGTGGCGCGGTCCGCCGCTGCTCGCGCTGTAGTCCGCCGACGCGCCACCCAGCTGGGTGCGTGCTCGCCAACCGGCCCAGCGCGACCCGCGCGTGCCGTTCGTACTGTTCCGATTCGAACGACCCAGGAGTCCCCTTTGTTCACCCTTCTCACGTCGGCCCGGGCAACCACCGATGACAACTTCGCCAGCTTCGATGTGCCCACATGGGCGTGGTTCGCCCTGGTCGGCGCCATCGTCGTGCTGCTGGTCGCCGACCTGTTGTTGGTCCACCGAACCGCTCACGTCATCAGCATCAAGGAAGCGTCCATCGAGTCGGCGGTCTGGATCTCGATCGGCCTGCTGTTCGGCATCATCATGATCGTCTGGCAGGGAGGCCAGGCCGGCAGCGAGTACTACGCCGGCTTCCTGATCGAGAAGAGCCTGTCGGTCGACAACGTCTTCGTGTGGGCGGTGATCCTGTCGTTCTTCCGGGTGCCTCGCGAGTACCAGTTCAGGGTGCTCTTCTGGGGCATCTTCGGGGCGCTGGTGCTGCGCGGTGTCTTCATCGTCGCCGGCGTGTCACTGATCGAGCGCTTCGATTGGGTGCTGTACATCTTCGGTGTGTTCCTGCTGTACACGGCGGTCAAGATCGCTCGCCACGACGAGGACGAACAGGTCGACTACAACCGCAACATCGCCATTCGAGTCGTGCGCCGATTCATCCCCACCACCGACGATTACGACGGCCAGAAGTTGTTCACCAAGCAGAACGCACGTCGCGTGGCGACGCCTCTGTTCACCGTGCTGATCCTGATCGAAGCGACCGATGTGGTGTTCGCGGTCGATTCGGTGCCTGCCATCCTGGCCGTTAGTCGCGAGCCGTTCATCGTGTTCGCATCGAACGCATTCGCCATCCTGGGCCTGCGTTCGTTGTACTTCGTGCTGGGTGGTATGCAGGGCAAGTTCCGCTACCTGAACATCGGCCTGGGCGTGATCCTGGGCTTCGTCGGCGTGAAGATGTTGCTGATCGGCGAGCCGTTCGAAGTACACATGCCCACCGCGCTGTCGCTCGGTGTGATCGCACTGGTGCTGGTGGTCTCTGTGGTCACGTCGTTGAAAGCCGATGCACGCGACCACCGCAAGTCCGTGCAGTCGGGTCAGCCGCCTTCGGTCGAGTGACGCGGCGCCTCACAGCCGTATCGAAGCCGAAAACGACGAGGGCCCTCGGACCGGTGATGACCACCGGCCCGAGGGCCTACCCGTAGCAACTGCCAGTAGGGATGCCCCTCCCCTGCGAACGGCGAACCGCTCAGCTCGTGGGGCCCGACGACAACAAC
>JANNFQ010000183.1:0-18936 GCA_031380045.1 Acidimicrobiaceae bacterium | reverse complement strand
CCATCGATCAGCTCGTTGCCGTCGGCATCCCACAGCAGGGCGCCCTGGCCGCGCACGATGCGCACGAACGACTCGCGGGTGGGCTTGGCGAACGGATGGAGGAAGGAGGAAGGCACGGTTGACCAAACTACCCCGGCGCCTGCAGGCCCCTCGATGTGATTCCTGCGCATACACTCAAATTGATGGTGCCCCTCACCCGATCGGCAGGCCGAATCGCTGGCGCGACCGGTGGGTGGGTTCGGCGTGTGGTGCGTGTGCGCTCGGGTGATTCACCGACCAAGTTGCAGGCCGCCACTGCGATCACCGTGCTGTGCGCCCTCGCCCTGTCGATCGGCGGCTGGTACTCGATCGATCGTCGCGAGACTGCCATCGACGATGCAGCCGGCGCCGCCCAACAGCTCATCCGCGTGCAGGACGTGCGCGTGCTGGTGGTGCAGGCCGACTCGATCGCCTCGAACGCGTACCTGCGAGGTGGCCAAGAAGAACGTGCGCAACGCGAGCAGTACGACGACCGCGTCGCGACGGCAGCCAGTCGCTTGGTGGACGTGTCCAACGCCGCTGGAGAAACCGACGTCGCCGTGCTGCAACAGGTTTCGGCCCAGTTGGCCACGTACGTGGGGTTGGTCGAACAGGCACGCTCGAACAACCGGCAGGGATACCCCGTCGGATCGGCATATCAACGTCAAGCTCGTACGGTTGCCGAGCAAGTCGTCGCTGGATTGCGCACCGTCGAGCAGAGCGCGCGCACTCGGGTCAACGACAGCATGGAACGAGCGCACCGCGCCAGCTGGCTGCTGCTGTTGACGGCCGTCGTGCTGTTGCTGGTGCTGCTGGCCGGGTCGCTGTGGCTGGCGGCGCGCTGGCATCGCCTGGTCAACGTGCCGATCGCGATCGCGGCCGGCATCACGCTGCTGGTGCTGACCATCGGTGTCGGCGTGAACGGACGTGCCGTCTCGCGAGCCTCCGACGGCGTTCGGGGACCGTTGACCTCAGCAGACCTCATCGCCCAGGCCCGTGCTGCCGGCTTCGATGCGCGCAGCAACGAGGCGCTCACACTGATCGCCCGCGGCAACGGCGCTGCCTACGAAACGCAATGGCAGGCGTCCAGCAGCATCGTGCGCACCGCACTCGAATCGTCGTGCCAGCAGTTCGACTCGGGCTGCACAGCTGAGGCTCGATATGCCGAGTACGGCAGCACGCACGAGTCCGTGCGCAAGGAGGACAACGAGGGTCGGTGGGAGTCGGCCGTTGCCCTCGTGACCGGGTCGGACGACGCCGATCCGGCGTTGGGCGATCCAACGGCGGAGTTCGACGCGTTCGCGCAGGCCGCCGAAACTGATCTCGTCGCCGACTCGGCTGCGGCGACATCGTCGTTCGCTGACTCGGTCGGGCAACTCGGTGCGCTCCGCATCCTGGTCGTTCTGGCCGGCCTGGCCGTTGCTGTCCTGGCGGTCATCGGATACGGCCAACGTCTGCGGGAGTACCGATGAGGCGCCACGTTCCGAGTGCAGCGTTTGTGGTGGTGGTAGCGCTGGTGCTCGTCTCGTGCGGGGGCGACGCAACGTTGCCCAGCGAGGTCACCGGCGATGTCGCCGTGCAGACTGCGCCACCCACCACGGCTGCGCCCGAGTGCACACCTGCCGAGGAAGCCGAGAGTGCGGTTGCGTCGTACCCGGCGCTCGATCCGCTGCCTACCCCGGGCAGCATGCCCAACGGCACCACGATGGCCAAGATCCAGGAACGCGGTCGGCTGATCGCCGGCGTTTCAGGCGACACGCTGTTGTTCGGTGCCCGCAATCCGTTGACCGACCAGATCGAGGGATTCGACATCGACATGATCACCGAGATCGCCAGGGCGATCTTCGGTGAAGATCTCGATGGCCGCATCGAGTACCGCGTCATCACCTACGCCGACCGGTTGCCGTCGCTGGAGGCCGGCACCGTCGACGTCGTGGCCCACACCATGACGATCAACTGCAGGCGCTGGCTGCGCATCGGCTTCTCCTCCGAGTACTACCACGCTGGCCAGAAGGTGCTCGTGAAGAAGGGTTCGGGCTACACCGACATCACGCAACTGGCCGATGCCCAGGGAACCGTGTGCGCGCCGGAGGGCAGCACCAACATCGACGAGGTCCGCAGCGGCGCTGCGAAGTACGACGGGCTGATCGTGATCGGCAAACCCGACATCAGCGACTGCCTGGTGGCCATGCAGCAGGGCGAGGCCGATGCCACCACCGGCGACGACACGGTGCTGGCGGGCTTCGCCGCGCAGGATCCGAACACCGAGGTCGTCGGACGCGCATTCACCGACGAGCCGTACGGGTTGGGTTTCAAAAAGGACAACGAGGATCTGGTGCAGTTCGCCAACGGGGTGATCGCAGACATGCGCACCAACGGGCGTTGGGCCGAGATCTACCAGACGTGGTTGATCGACACCGGTGCATTGATCGATCCTCCCGAGCCGCCCGCCCCACCTGTCGCCGACGACTCCAGGCCGCTGCCATGAAGCCGAACACAGCCGGCAACGGCACCGATGTCGTCCTGGCGCAATGGGACGAGTGGTTGGGTCAGGCCACGGACCGGCTGATGGACCTGGACGGTCGAGCGGCCGGCGCGGTCACCGACGTCCGCATGGATGTGGCCGCTGCGTTCGTGTGCCGAAAGGCAATCGCTGCACGGGTCGAGGCCATGCGAACGGCTGGCGCCGATGCGAATGGTGTCGCCCAACAACCGCTCACCGATGATCAGGGCCAGCCGATCGGATCGAACCTCGAGAACGCTGCAGCATTGCTGACTGCCGTGCTCGACCGGGTCGGCAGCACGATCGGCGCCGACGAGGCACTGGCTGGGCGAATCGCAACCGACTCCATCGCCGCGGCCACCGACATCGCGACTGCTGAACGACTGGCTGTCGAGTTGGGTCACTACGTGCAGCGGGTTGCCGCGGTACGCGCTGAACTCGATGCCGCGGGCCGTGCGCCCGGACCGCTGCACGACGCAGCCGTCGCTGGCGCGTCGTTGCGGCACGAGCTCGAATCGATGGCCGCCGATCGCGATCAGATGTTCACCGAGTGGGCGACCGTGCCGGACACCATCCAGCACTACCGCGAGGTCGAGGTCGAGGTCAGGGCAATCGTCGAGCGATGTCGCGAGAAAGTGACGCCGTTGCCCACCATGGCGGTGCCGTCGGTCGATGCGTTGGGCGAGCCCGTTCCCGTCGAACAGCTTCGCGCCATGCCGTGGCCGGCGGCGCGAGCCATCATGCAACCGATGCTGACGCGGCTCGATCGGTTGGATGATGCCTTCGATCAGGTCCAGGCCAGGTTCACCGACGTGCTGTCGCAACGCGACGATATGCGCGGCCTGCTGCAGTCCTTCCGCGACAAGGCGGGGGGCTCTGGCCTGGCAGAGCACGCCGACCTCGAGCCGCTGTTCCGCGAGGCCGAACGCCAGTTGTGGTCGGCACCCTGTGACGTCGATCGTGCCAAGGTCATGGTTGATCGGTACACCGCCGCGGTGAATCAGATGATCGACGCCAGCCGGCGAGGAGCACGCTGATGCGTTGCACGCAACCGGGTTGTACCGGCACCATCGTCGATGGCTACTGCGACGTCTGCGGCATGGCGGCTGCTTCGGCCGCGACTGTCATTGGCTCCACCGGCGTGTCGACGGCGGCCAGCGGCGCAGCCGTGTCGGCACCCACCGGATCTGCGCGAGTCAGCACGGTCACGAATCGATTGGGTCTGGTGCCACTGGGCTCGGCGCGCAGCGCGGCCGGCAGTCGGCCCACGCGACGGCTAGGCCCCAAGCGCGGTGCCTCTCGGCTGGGTGCCGGCTACGTCGAGATCGCTTCGGTCCCCATTCTGGATCCACGGCAGGCGTTGATGGATCCTGCGGTCGTCGCCGAGGACAAGCGGTTCTGCTCGGTGTGCCAAAGCCCCGTCGGCCGCGCCCGCGATGGATCACCCGGGCGAACCAAAGGGTTCTGCCCGAAATGTCGGGCACCTTTCGATTTCGATCCGAAGCTGCAATCGGGTGCGATGTTGGGTGGCCAGTACGAGATCGTCGGCTGTCTGGCGCACGGCGGCATGGGCTGGATCTACCTGGCCCGAGACCGCAACGTGAACGACCGCTGGGTGGTGGTGAAGGGTCTGTTGAACGCCGGCGATCCCGACGCGTATCGCGCCGCAGTGGCAGAGAAGCAGTTCCTGGCCGAGGTCGAGCATCCATTGATCGTCGAGATCCACAACTTCGTGGCCGCGGGCGACGGGGCCTCGTACATCATCATGGAGTACGTCGGCGGCCAGTCGTTGAACAACCTGTTGAAGAGTCGCATGAAGGCGGCCAACGGCTCGTTCTCGGCGATCCCGCTCGACCAAGCGATCGCCTACATGATCGAGGTGCTGCCGGCGTTCTCGTACCTGCACGGGCTGGGGTTGCTGTACTGCGATTTCAAGCCCGCCAACCTGATCCAGGTGGGCGACGGCATCAAGCTGATCGACCTCGGCGGTGTTCGCCGAGTGGACGACGATGTCTCGCCGATCTATGGAACCGTCGGTTTCCAGGCGCCAGAAGTTCCGGCAGATGGCACGTCGGTGGCCAGCGACATCTACACCGTGGCGCGCACCCTGGCCGTGCTGGTGTTCGAGTTCAAGGGCTACCAGAATCGCTTCGTCAACTCGATGCCGACGCCCGACGACGTGCAGGTCTTCGCCGAACACGACTCGCTGTACCGGTTGTTGCTGCGGGCGACAGCGCCACGCCCGGAAGACCGGTTCCAGTCGGCCGAAGAGATGCGTCTGCAGCTGTTGGGTGTGCTGGGGGAAGTCACCGCGCGAGCCACTCGGGGCGCTGTCACACGCAGCACACCGTCAACCATCTTCGAGACACCCAGCATGTCGTCCGATCGGCTGTGGTGGAACGACCTGCCGCGCATGCTGCCCGACGGCGACGATCCGGCTGCCACGTGGCTGGCCGCGTTGACCGCCGACGATCCCGCACAGCGACGCGTGCTGTTGGGGCAAGCACCCGTGTCGTCGCCGGGGGTCGCCATCGCCTGCGGCTACGTCGCCCTCGAGCTGAACGATGCGGCCGGCGTCGAGGCAGCTGCGCAGCAGGTGTTGCAAGCCGACCCGTGGGATTGGCGCGGCGTGTGGCTACAGGGTTTGTCGGCACTGGGCTCGGACCGAAGCAGCGACGCGGTCGGTGCGTTCAACACGGTCTACGGTCAGTTACCGGGCGAGCTGGCACCGAAGTTGGCCCTCGCTCGAGCATGCGAGCTGGCGGGCGACCTGGACATCGCCGATCGCACCTACGAGGTCTGCGCGCGTACCGATGCCGCCTACGTCGCCGCGGCGCTGTTCGGTCGAGCTCGCGTGGCGTCTGCGGCCGGGCGAACCACCGCAGCGCTCGAGGCCCTTGACCAGATCCCCGCCACCAGCCGCTCCTACGGTGAGTCCAGGCGCATGCGCGCCATGCTGCTGGCAAGCGTGCCCGACGAGCGCCGCACCATCGGCACGCTCGATGCCGCGGCTCGCGAGTTGGCACAGGCAACCATCGATCCGAAGGAGCGAGCAGGTCTGCAGGTCGACATCCTCGATGCGGCGTTGCAACACGTGCTGGTGAACGGCGCGTCGCCCGGTGTGACGGTCGGTGGCGTTGAAGCAACCGAGATTGCGCTGCGCGGCGGGCTGGAGGCTGCGTACCGTTCGGCGGCTGGACTCGAAACCGATCGCGCCCAGCGCGTGCAGCTGGTCGACCGCGCCAACCGGGTCCGCGTGCGGACGGTCACGTGACGGCGCAAGCCGCGGTCTGTCCCACGTGCGCAGCTCCCATCACCTCCGGCGATGCGTTCTGCGAGGCGTGTGGCCACGAGCTTCGTCCGACGGGAACAGGGTTGTCGGCCGTAGCGGTCGCGCCCGAACCGACAGCTTCTGCAGGCGACGGCCAGTCCGATCAGCAGCGCACGCATCGAGTGGTGCCGGGTGGCCGCGCTGCCCCGGCTCCGTGTGCGCTCTGCGGTGCCGAGGTCGCCGACGACGGGTTTTGCACGGTGTGTGGCGCGAAGGCCCAGTCGAGGAGAGATCACTGGACCGAGTCGCCCAGCGAATGGGTGGGCGGCGTGTGCGACAAGGGCATCTCGCACGCCCGCAACGAGGACGCGATGGCGCTGGCCTCTACCCCCGATCGTTCGTTCGCTGTCATGGTGGTCTGTGATGGCGTGACGACGGCTCCCGACAGCGACCGTGCCAGCTTGGCCGCGTCTCGAGAGGCCTGCGCGTTGGTGGCTGCTGCGGCCCGCCCAACGGGCTCGTTCGCATCACGGTTGACCGAGTGGCAGTCGGTGTTGGCAGCTGCCTGCGCCGAGGGCAACGCTCAGGCGGTGGCCATCGCCCACGCGCTCGGCGATCCCGACGAGCCGCCGTCCAGCACGTTCGTCGCCGCAGTGCGTGCCGACGACATGATCGTCGTGGCATGGTGCGGCGACTCACGCGCGTACTGGTTGGCCGACGACCCGGCACACAGCGAACAGCTCTCCATCGACCACTCGCTCGGTACAGAGATGATCCGCGACGGTCGCACCCGCGAGGAAGCCGAGGCCGATCCCACGTGTCACACGATCACGCGGTGGTTGGGCGCCGACTCGATCGATCCGACCAGCGAGTTCCGCGCGCTCAGCATCGACCGACCGGGATGGTTGGCGGTGATCAGCGATGGCATGTGGAACTACGCATCGACCACGGTGGAGTTGGAGGCGTTGATCGCCCGGGCCATGGCTGACGGCGCGACGAATCCGACGGCGATTGCAGAATCGCTGGCCGGGTACGCGAACGGATGCGGCGGTCACGACAACATCACCGTGGCTTTGGCTCGATGTGAGCCGGCACTACCCTGACCGATGGAGGCAAGCACGTGGCAGAGTTCAAGGCCGAGGTGTTCCAGAACGAGTACCTGAGCGAGGGCGCAACCGATGTGCACGGTGTTGTCTCGGTGTCGTGCACCGGTGCAGGAGTCGCGGGTCGGGCGACGGGCACCGAGGCGGCCGAGGTCATCATCGTCGATACATCGGGCTCGATGGACATGCCTCCGAACAAGATCGCTGCGGCGCGTCGAGCCGCCAAGGTTGCGCTGGACGAGATCGTCGATGGCACGTGGTTCGCCGTGGTGGCCGGGCACACGGTTGCGCAGATGGTGTATCCGACCCACCCTGGGTTGGCCAAGATGACCGACATCACTCGTCGCGATGCCAGCCAGGCCGTCACCGGCTTGCGTAGCGGGGGAGCGACGGCGATCGGAGCGTGGATCGCGGCCGCAACCGAGTTGTTCGAGCAGGCGCCAGCCGGGCAGCGTCACGCGATCCTGTTGACCGACGGAAAGATCGAAGGCGAGCCCGATGGCGCGCTCGATGCTGCCCTGGCCAACGCAATGGGGAAGTTCCAGTGCGACTGTCGCGGCATCGGCAGCGATTGGGTGGTCGACGAGTTGCGCACGATCTCGAATGCGCTGATGGGCACGGTCGACATCGTCGCCAAGCCCGAGAACCTCGAGCACGACTTCGAGCAGATGATGCGCGCGGCAATGCGACGGGGCGTCGCCGATGTGCGATTGCGAGTGTGGGCCCCGCAGGGCAGCGAGGTGCTGTTCGTCCGCCAGGTCGCGCCGCAGGTCGAGGACATCACGCCTCGGGCGGTGCGCATCAGCCCACTCATCGTCGAGTTCCCGACCGGAGCGTGGAGCGACGAATCTCGTGACTATCACGTGGCGGTCAGGGTGCCCATTGCCCCCGTGGGCAACGAGCGACTTGCGGCGCGGGTCGAGATCGTCGTCGATGATCAGGTGTTGTCGAAGGCACTCGTGAAGGCCATCTGGAGCACCGACACGAACTTGACCACTCGCATCGACCCGGCAGTTGCGCACTACACCGGTCAGGCCCAGTTGGCCGATGTCATCCAGCGGGGGTTGGCCGCGAAGTCGTCGGGCGACGAGCGAACGGCCACCGTGTTGCTGGGCGAGGCGGCCAAGCTGGCCCACGAGACCGGAAACGAGGACACCACGCGGCTGCTGGCGAAAGTGGTCGATGTCGTCGATCTGGAAGCAGGCACGGTGCGGTTGAAACAACAGGTCGACAGGTCCGACGAGATGGCGTTGGACACTCGCAGCACGAAGACCACTCGCATCCGGCGCGAGCCATGAGCGATGTCTGTCCGAACGGTCACACGTCTGGTGACCCTGAGTGGTGCGACACGTGCGGTGCGCCCATGGATGGGGTTGTTCGGGGTGCTGGGGTTGCTGGGGTTGCTGCGCCGGCCTCGCCGCTGACGGGTGGGCCATCCACGTCGGTCGCTCCGGTGTCGTGTCCTCATTGCGCGGCGATGAACAGTGCCGACAACCTGTTCTGCGAATCGTGCGGCTACGACTTCACCACCGGGCAGGCGCCCGAACCGGTCCCTGTTGCGACCGCCGAACAGACGCCGTCAGCAGTTGCGGTCGAGGCGGGCTCGTGGATCGTGGTCGTCGAGGTCGATCCGGCCTGGCACGCACTCAAGGGCGAGCTGGCCGACCGGCCGTTGCCGTCGGCCTCGACCTCGACCGTTTCGCTGGCCCAACACGCGTCGCTGGTCGGACGCACCAGCCAGTCCCGCGGGTTGCGGCCCGAAGTGGCGCTCGACGCCGACACCGCCGTCTCGCGGCGTCACGCTCAACTGATCCTCGACGGCGAGAAGCTCACGGTGATCGATCTGTCATCGACGAACGGCACGTTCGTGCTGGATCGCGGCATCGTCCCCACTGCCGACTCCGAGCCGCTCGCTCCCGGCGTGGCGGCGATGCTGGACGACGGCGATCAGATCTTCGTGGGCGCATGGTCACGCCTCACCGTTCGTCGGACCTGACGCCTGCCAACCGCACGATCACCACGCGCTGGCAGCGCCAGCGCATGCTGATCGACATGGCGTCGGGCTTCCGATCGCGGTGCCTCGGTGCTGCTGCCGTCGGTGTCGGTGCCGGGCCGGTGTCGTGCGGGTCGTGAGTGTCCATGCCCTCATTGACGAACATCGGAAGCCGCCATTCGGAAACGGCGTCGACCCACCCTTCCTCCGATTCGTTCACCTCATTCCGATTCGGAGGAAGTCGCCACGCTCAGTGAGCCCCGGTCGGGTTGACTCAGCCCATGTCGGCGATTCCGGTGACTTCGGTGGCTGACCACGCTCAGTGGTTCAATGGCGCGAATCGGAATGAGGTGAACGATCGCAGTGGGGTGGAGTTCGGTGGCCGTGGCCCGTGGCCCGTGGCGCTTGTCCGGTGAACGAAATGCTGAAGCCCGCCCGGCCGTGACCGCAGGAGAACATGTCGGCCATGACCCGGGCCCCGATTCAGGCGGGTGGGAAACCCAGCAGTGCGTTCTCGACGAGCTCACCGAGCGCCGGGTGGATGTAGTACTGGCCGGTCGCCATGTCATCGATGGTGCTGCGCAGATGCATGCCCTGAACCAACTGCTGGATCAGGCTGGACGCATGGTGGCCGATGATGTGCGCACCGACGAGTTGACGGGTGTTGCGATCGGCGACGAGCTTGCAGAAGCTGGTGGTGTCCTCGAGGGCCCAGCCGTAGGCGACGCCGCCGTACTCCTGAGTCGACACCATCACATCGATGCCCTGGTCGCGCGCATCGCGCTCGGTCAGCCCCACCGCAGCGATCTGCGGGTTGGTGAACACCGCATGCGGCACGCCGTGATAGTCGGTGCAGTGCAGGTCGCCGGGATGCAACAGGTTGTGGGCGACGACCCGTGCCTCGTGGTTGGCCACGTGTTTCAGCATGTACCGCGAACTGATGTCGCCCAGGGCCCACACACCGGGAACCGACGTTGCTTGCGTCAGGTCGGTGACGATGCGGCCGTCGGGGTGCATGGCGATGCCGACCGAGCCGACGTCCAGCGTGTCGCTGTTGGGGATGCGGCCGGTGGCCAGCAGGATGTGGGTGCCCTCGATGACGGTGCCGTCCGTCAACGTGACCTCGACCGTGTCGTTGCGTCGCTTCACCTGCGCCAGGCTGGAGCTGCAGTGCAGATCGAATCGTTCCGCGAATCGCGCAGTCAGTGACGCTGAGATGTCGTCGTCCTCGGCCCGCAGCAATCGCGGGCTGCGCTGCACGATCGACACGTGCGCACCGAATGACCCGAACACGTGCGCCAGCTCGCAGGCGATGAACCCGCCACCGATCACGATGAGGTGCTCGGGCACCTGTTCGACCCGCATGATGTCATCACTGGTCAGATACCCAGCCTCGGCGAGTCCGGGCACATCGGGAATCATCGGACGCGCGCCCGCAGCGATGACGACGTGGCGGCCCTGGATGCGCACAGTGCCAGTGCCGGTGACGACCTCGAGTTGATGCGTGCCCACGAAACGCCCTTGGCCGGCATGAACCGTCACGTTGGGACAGTCGAACATTCGGTAGCGCTCGCCTCCATCGGCGATGGGATCGATGCGGTTGAACACCCGGTCGCGAATGTCGTTCCACCGGATGCCATCGACATGCGCATCGACCCCGAACTTGGCCATGTGCTGGATTGCCTGCACCAGGTCGGCAGTATGCACGAACATCTTTGTCGGGATGCACCCACGGTTCAGGCACGTGCCGCCGAACACCCATTCCTCGACGATGGCGATCTTCCAGTCGTCGAACGCCGGACCGATGATCGTGTTGCCGCTGCCCGCCCCGATGATGATCAGGTCGTACTGCTCGAAGCTGTCCATGACTCCACGGTATCGGCGGTGTCCGACGGTGCTCAGCTGGGCACGCGCACCGGAGGTTCAGATGTGACCGCGTTCCACATCGCCTCGTCGGGTGTCCGCAGCATTCGTTGCAGTACGCGCTCGGGGTAGATCGGGTGCGGTTTCGACGGGTCGTACTCGGGCTGCGGCACGGCCTCGGTCGGGCGTTGATAGGCCGCTGGCGTCACGAATCGAGCGACCTCTTCGTCGCTGATGCCGGCCAACGCCTGGACTTCCGGATCGATCCACGCGCGCTCATCGATCGCTCCGCCACACGCCACTTCCAAGGCAAGCCCCTCGGGTCCACCGAAGTACATCGACTGGCACATGCCGTGGTTCATCGGCCCGAACACGGGTACGCCGCGGCTACGAATTCGATCGCGCATCGCGTACAGATCGTCCAGCGTAGGCACGTTGAACGCCAGGTGCTGCATGGCGCCCGCCGTCACCTGGCCACCCGCGTTGCCGGCGTGGGTCACTCCGATGATGGCATTCTCAGGGTTGTTCGGGTGCTGCTGAAATGCGATGTAACAGGTGGGGCTGAGCTCGATGAACGCGTGGAACGTGTCGGCCACACCGTGCATCCAGTACAGGGCCTTCAACTCGCCGCCCAGCACATCGGTGAAAAATTCGATCTGACCCTTGATGTCACGGGTGGCGATTGCCAGATGGTTGATGCCGTCGGGATGCTGTGCCATCGCCGAAGCGTACGCCCGCATCGACGCGCAGTTCTCAGCGGATGTGACGCCGTTCCGCCAGCTCGACTGGCACCTCGGACGCGTCGGGATCGCCCGCGAACTGGGCCGCAACGAACCGGTACTCGCCGCCCTCGTCGAGCCACGAGCCGTCGCAACGAATGGACAACTGCGTTCGATCGATCGCCAGCTGGACTCGGGCCGAGGCCCCCGCCGCCAGATGCACGCGTTGGAAACCGACCAGCCGTTGCACCGGCCGGGCGAACCCCGATCCGGGTAGGCCACCGTAGATCTGCACCACGGTGGCACCATCGCGAGCACCAGTGTTCGTCACGCCCACGGTTGCCGACATGACGCCGGTCGCGGCATCGACCGCCACCTGGAGATCACCGAGCCGGAACGAGGTGTACGACAGGCCGAAGCCGAACGGGAACGCCGGCTGGTGTCCGTCTCGGGTCAGCAGCCAGTGCCCGTGCCACCCGTCGTAGACCTCGCTGGTTGCGTCTGGATCCCAATGCGGCAGATGTGCTTCGTCGGTCGGGATCGAGAAGGGCAGACGACCGCTTGGCGACACGTTGCCCAGCAACACGTCGGCCAGAGCGTGCCCACCCTCGACCCCCGGATACCACAGCACGACGATCGCCGGCACCCGATGCCGCCACGACTCCATCACTGTTGCGCTGCCGCCCATGATCACCACGACCGTGCGCGGGTTCACTGCGACCGAGGCCGTGATCATCGCCTCGTCGTCGGATGACAGCGTCAATCGGCGCCGATCGCCCCCCGGTGCAAACCCGCTGGCATCGAACCCGCTCGACCCGCCCTCGCCCAACCCGCCCTCGCCCGACCCGCCCTTGCTGGTCGGTGGCGGCTGGCTGGTGGCGGCTGCGATGGCAGCTCGATCGTCGTCGGACATCGGCGGGAACAGTGTTCCCATCAAACCGGCCGTGCCGCTGGGGTCGATGTACTCGCCCTCGTCCACATGTGTGAAACCGACCACGAGCACAGCGACATCGGCACCCTCGGCAATGCTCGCGTCTCGATCGTGATGGTCGATCTGCACGCCGGGCAGGGCTGCCCGCAATCCCTCCAGCGGGGTCACCACATCGCGCGCGATCACGTCGCTGGACCCACGGTCGCCCAGATTTGCGACTGCCGCCAGACGGCCGATCACCGCCACCCGGCGCAGTGCCTGAGCATCCAGCGGCAGCAGTGCGTACTGATTGCGCAGCAGCACGATCGACGCCGTTGCGGCCTCGCGCGCCAGGGCCCGATGAGCGGGACCGTGGACTACTGCTGGATCGACGTCTTGCGCCAACACCGGAGCGAACCGCAACAGCGTGGCGATGATTCGCGTGACTGTGGTGTCGACTGAGTCGATCGACAAGCGGCCGTCGTCGAGCGCCGCCGACAAGTGCATCGCTCGTTGCTGCCGAAAGGGCATCTCGATGTCCAGGCCTGCCGTGACCGATCGCACCGCATCGCGCAGACCGAAGATGAAATCGGACGTGACGAAACCGTCGAAGCCCCACTGTTCGCGCAAGATGTCGGTCAGCAGCACCTCGTTCTCGCCGCAGTACGAACCGTTCACCGAGTTGTACGCGCTCATCACACTGGCGACGCCACTCTGCACGATCCGTTTGAAGTGCGACAGGTACACCTCGTGCAGCGCCCGCTCGTCGATCTGCACGTCAACGCTGAAGCGGGCATTCTCCATCGAGTTCAAGGCGAAGTGCTTCACGCACGCCATCACGTGCTGCTGCGCCCCCAGCATCAGTGCCCGTCCCATTTCGCCGACCAACAGTGGTTCTTCGCCGTAGGTCTCTTGGGCTCGGCCCCACCCGGGATGTCGCAACAGGTTGACGCACACTCCGCCGTAGTAGGTGCCGCCGACGGTGCGCACCTCGGCACCGATTGCCTGACCGATTCGATGCTCCAGGTCGGGGTCGAAAGTCGCACCTCTGGCCATGCTGACGGGAAACGCCGTCTTGACACCGATCACGCATCCCCGAGGGCCGTCGCTGAACTGGATGCCGGGGATGCCCAACCGCTGGATCACTGCCGCCGGGAAGGTGCGCTGATGGTACGACCCGGCCATCATCGCAAACAGTCCCGGCCACGCGTCCAGATCGCCGTCCAGGCAGTCGAGCTTCTCGGCGGTGGTCAACTTGGCCACGATCTCAGTTGCGGCATGGTGCGCCGACGTCGTGCCGGCGGCGACATCGGCCACTGCCCGCTTGAACACGCCGGCCTCGGCCAAGGCCGCCGACGTCGGGTCGAGATCGGGTCTGCTCATGGCCATTGACCGTAATCGCCGGCCCGCTGCCTGGAGATCGTAGAGAAATCGCTGGTCAAACTCACACTGTGGTGGTATTCTCACACACCGTGAACACTCCAGATGCCGGCGGGCATCGGCGGACGTCGCGTCGCATCGATCCGATGAGCGGGACATGGCCGATGGTTCTGGTCAACGTGGTCGCCGTGCTGGCCATCACGTCGGGCAGCTTCGCGCTTGCGGGCGTGTGGGCGGGTCGTGACGGCCAACTGCTGGCGTATCAGGTCGTCGCCGGTGTGGCGCTTTCGCTGTTCGTCGCCGTGCCGCTTCGCTACTTCCTGCTGGAGCAGCGGCGCGAGGCCGAAGCGCGCGAGGCGATCTTGGTCGACGAGGGGTACCGGCGCGAGTTCGATGCGCGTCTGGCGCGAGCGCTGTAGATGGCCGAGGACGAATCGGCGGCGCTGTCGGTTGCAGCGCGAGCATTCGCCGAGTTGGCCCCCAACGCCCGAGTCGAGGTGCACCTGGCCGACTCCAGTCAGGCTCACCTGGTCACCGCGATCGAGTCGGTACCCGCCGCGAACACGCTCGAGGGCTGCTCGGTGTCGACCCCAAAGGGCTGTCCGGCCGTGCGGAACGGCCACGCGCTGCGCTTCGACGACAGCGATCGACTGGATGCGTGCCCGCATCTGGTCGGGCGGTCGCACGGTCAGTGTGGTGCGGTCTGCGTGCCGGTCAGCATCATGGGGGCAACGGTCGGTGTGCTGCACGCCGTGCACCTGTCGACCGAACCGTTCGACGCTCGAACGGGAGCCGGCCTGGAGATCGTCGCTCAGCAATTGGGTGGCCGCGTGGGTCTGCTGGCTGCCATGTCGCAGAGCCAGATTCAGGCGAACACCGATCCATTGACGGGACTGTTGAATCGGCGCAGTCTCGAGAACGAGGTCCGCGTCCTGATGCGCAAGGGCACCACCTTCTCGTTGGTGTTCGCCGACCTCGATCACTTCAAGCAACTCAACGACACGCACGGTCACGACATGGGCGACCGAGCGCTGCGATTGTTCGCACGAACGCTGCGACGGGCGATGCGCGACTCTGATCTGGTGGCGCGCTACGGCGGGGAAGAGTTCGTGGTGGTGCTGCCAGACGTGGATGCCGCCGGAGCGGTGCGGGCGTTCGACCGAGCTCGCCTCGAGCTGGAGGTGGCGCTGTCTGACGGGCGCGTGCCACCGTTCACCGTGTCGGCCGGCGTGGTCGACACCAACGAGTCGCTGCCCTTCGATGAGCTGATCGGACTGGCCGATGCGTGGCTGCTGCGCGCCAAACGCAACGGGCGCAACCAGGTGAAGTGGGCCGCACCGACCGACAACGTGACGGTGCTCAGCCTGGCCAACGAGGTCTGACCGGATCTACGAGATCTGACTGGCCCGCACTGCGCGGTGGAACTTCGCCATCAGGTGGGGGCCGGCGACCACGGGCGGGTACCGCGGCTGTTCCCCTGGCGCCAGGCAACCGGGTAGGCATTGCACCACAGCGTGATAGTTCGCGTTGTGGAAGAAGGCAATGCTCTGCCGGCGGGTGGGTTCGGTCGAGCCGAGCGGTGGCACCACCACCCGGTGCAACGTTGATCGCCACCGGTCGTTCGTCCACCGCGCCATCATGTCGCCGAGGTTGACGACGATGGCTCCTGGCTGTGCTGATACCGGCGTCCATGTGTCGGTCCGCGGGTCCAGCACTTGCAGTCCGCCTGGTGCGTCGTCCTGGATCAGCAGGGTGAGGGTGCCGTAGTCGGTATGCGCGCCGGCCCGCAGTTGCACATCGCCGGCCTGCGCTCTGGCTGCCCGATCGAGGTGCGGGTAGTCGATGATCCTGAGCGCGCTGGGCGACTGGTCGATGGACGCATCGAAGAAGTTGACGGGAAGTCTCAATGCGATCGCGAAGTGGCCCATCAACCGTCCCGCCAGATCGAGCATCGCAAGGAAGTACGGGTGCAGCGCGTCACGTAGGTGGGGGAGCTGGGGTGGCCAGGGTGTCGGCGCAAAGGCCCACTGTTCGCCAGCATCCACCGGTGGCCGACCAGGGTGATCGAACGGACCGGCGTTGAACGTCGCCTTCAGGTCTGCGGGCACCACCGATGACGCAGCGTCTGATGTCATCGACCGCGTGAGGGTTTCGGTCTCGAGCGGGATGTATCCGTATGCATCGTCGGGCGACCGACGCGCTGCGGCCATGCGTTGGTCCAGCGGCAGGTCGAAGAACTCTCGCGCGGTCGTCCAAGCGTGGTCGATGACGGCCGGGTCGACACCGTGGTTGACGACCTGGAAGAACCCCACATCGCGACAGGCCGAACCGATGGCATCGGCAACGGCCACATCGCCGGTACCCAGATCGCCGGTACCCAGATCGATCGTGGGGATCGAGCTCACTTTGCTCGCCGGTGTGGTCTGGCGAAGACTGCCTTCAGGTATGCGCCCTCGGTGAAGCCGATCGGATGGTCGACGGCATGCCCGGTTCGTCTGATCTCTTCCAGATCGAAACCCGATCGCCCGGCGCCGGCGTGTACCGCCCGCACGAAGTCGACCTCGTCGACACGCGACGAGCACGAAGCTTGCACCAACATGCCGTCGCGCTCGACCAGCGTCACGGCCAACGCCGCCAGACGTTCGTACGCGGTGATCGCGCGGGGCACGTTGATGGCGGCACGCGCGAACGACGGCGGGTCGACGACCACGATGTCGAACCGCCCGCGCGATTCGGCGAGGCGCTCGAGTTCGGCAAATGCTTCACCGACGGTGGTCTCGAATCGGCACGCCGCGACCGACGCGTTGTTCTGGTTCCGTTGCATGTTGCGCTCGGCCGCCTGGATGGCGAAGGGACTGGAGTCGATGCCGTGGGCCGACCGTGCGCCGCCCGCTGCGGCGTGCACCGAGAACCCGCCGGTGCAACAGAACACGTCGAGCACACGTGCTCCCTTCGCGGCATCGCGTACCAGGGCACGGTTCTCGCGCTGATCGAGGAAGTACCCGGTCTTCTGACCGTGGATGACATCGGCCTCGAACTTCAGTCCGAGTTCCAGGAACTCGACCGGCCGGTCGACGTCGGGGCCGTGCAACGACATGCCTTCGCTCAGGCCGTACAGCTCCTGTTCGACCATCGACCGCGCCAGCCGCAGCACCAACGAACTGACCGGCAACAACTCGACCAGCAGGGGCACGATGACCGCGAGGTGCGGGATCCACGCAGCGGAGTACAACTTGACCACCCCGACGTGCCCGTAGCGATCAACGACCAATCCCGGCAGACCGTCGTTCTCGCCGTGGACGATGCGGTAGCCGGTGGTGGTCTGGTCGCCGCTGGATGTCGTCAGCGACACACGACGTTCCAGTGCGGTCGTCAGTCGGCTGCGGAAGAACGCCGCATCGACCGTGGCTGGTCGGCCATGATGCAGCACCTTCAAGCGGATCAGCGATTGCGGATCCCACAGGCCGATGGCCAAGAACTGGCGATCGTCGTCGAACACCACGGCCAGATCACCGGGGGCGCCGTCGCGGTTCACCGATCTGATGGAGTTGTCGAAGATCCACGGATGGCCGGCGCGAACGTGGCGCGCAGCGTCAGGAGTCACCCGCACGGCCAGACGGGTGGCAGACGGTGCCGGCAGCCGGTCCAGGATGGTCATCCTCCCATCGTGGCGCGTTCCAGGACCAAGCGGGCAACCGGCATGCGCCACATGCTTCGGCGAGGCAACGACCGGCCCGAGGCGCGACACTGGGGCGATGCGGATCTTGCTGACCAACGACGATGGCATCGACTCGATCGGCCTGCACATCCTGGCTCGGGCGATGCGACCTCACGGTGAGGTGGTCATCATCGCCCCCGATCGCGAGTTCTCGGGGGCCAGCGCGGCGTTGGGTGCCCTGAACCTGATCCAACCCGAGGTGCGCAAGGTCACGATCGAGGGCATCGACCAGGCGTGGTCGGTGTCGGGACCGCCGGCCCTGTGCGTGATGTTCGCCCGGCTGGGCGCCTTCGGGCTGCCCTTCGATCTGGTGGTCTCGGGCATCAACCCGGGTGTCAACGTCGGACGGTCGGTGTACCACTCGGGCACCATCGGTGCCTGCATCAGCGGCCGCAACGGCGGTCTGTCGGGCGTCGCTGTCAGCCAAGCGGTGAAAGGGTTCGGCGTCGAGGGCCAGGCGTGGGACGAGATGTTGATCGGGCAGAAGTGGGACACGGCTGCGGCGGTCACCAGCGCCTTCGTCGGGGGGCTGGTCGCCGATCCGCCCACAGAGCCGGTACTGGTGAACCTGAACGTGCCCAACGTCGAGATCGACGAGATCAAAGGATGGCGGCATGCCGAGGTGGGCCTGGAGCCGCCGCGGCGGATGTCGTCGGCCGTGCTGGAACCTCGAGAGGGGCACACCGACATGTACACCGTCGCGATGACATGGGGTGACGCCGAGTTCCTGCCCGACCACACCGATGGCGGCATCGTCGAGAACGGTGAGGTCGCCGTGTCGTACCTCAGTCGCATCGACGCCACGAAGCGCGACGACATCACAGCATCAGAGCACGCGCTGTCGGCACTTCTGACCCGATGAGGGATGCGCCCGGCTGACAGACTCGGCCGATGAGCGACACGGTCATCAGCGACGATCTGGACAGCGCCGGCAGGGTGTTCATCGACCCAGCCGCCTATGCCGACGAGCATCGGTTCCAGGCGGCCACGGCATTGTTGCGCCGTGACGACCCGGTGCATCTGGTGGAGGGTGAGGGCTTCAACCCATTCTGGGCGATCACCAAGCACGCCGACGTGTTCGAGATCGAGACCAAGCACACACTGTTCCTGAACGAACCTCGCCCGGTGCTGGCCACCGCCGAGGACGACTTGCGCCGGCACCAGAACGGCGACCTGTTGCGCACGCTCATCCATGTGGACGGCACCGAACACAAGCAGTTGCGCGGGGTGACCGCCGAGTGGTTCCTGCCCAAGAGCCGGGCCACGTTGGACCAGCGGTTGGCCGAACTGGCGCGCATCGCGGTAGATCGAATGGTGGAGTTGGGCGACCACTGCGACTTCGCCCGCGACATCGCCATGCCGATGCCATTGAACGTGATCCTGACCATCCTCGGTCTGCCCGAAAGCGACTACCCGCGCATGCTGGCACTGACCCAGCAACTGTTCGGTGCGGCCGAC
>JANNFQ010000162.1:0-33117 GCA_031380045.1 Acidimicrobiaceae bacterium | reverse complement strand
GGCCAATGCCTGGAACCGCTTGGTGGTGGGCCCGTCGGGGATGTACTCGGTGTAGCCGTAGTACTCGGTCTCTTGGACCTGGCAGAAGTAGGGCCCGTAGAACAGCTCTTGGAAGCAGATCACCTGGGCGCCCTCGGCCTTGGCATCGTGCGCGTATTGCTCGTGCTTGTCCAGCATGGCCTCTTTGGTGCCGGGCCAGTCGGTCTGCACGAGTGCGGCTCTGACAGTTCGCGCGTCGCTCATGGGGCCGGATCGTAATGTGACACCATCACCCTGACAATAGAAGGGTTGTTACCGCACAATCGTTCACACCCCGGCAACAGACCCTTGTGACGCGTGCGGCCGCTACCGGTGCTCAGTCAGCGCAGGTGTCATCGGACGGCACGATCGAGCCGTCGACCCGAACGTCGTACACGTTCGACTGTTCGCGGATGTAGCCCGACGCGACCAACTCGCGTTCCGAGGTCGGCGGATCGTCGAACTCGGCCCGGAACGCCTCGATGGCGACCCGCAGGTTGCGCCGATCGCTCGAGCAGAGCTCGTCGATCATTGCCGCGGCCTGATCGCTGCCGGCCTGTTCGTCGGGCGCCGACGTCGTCGGGGCGTCAGCCTGGTCCGTGACGGGCGCGGGGGTCGTGATCGGCAAAGGCAGATCGTCGATCTCGACCACACCGGCCTCGACCACGGCCGCGCCGTTCTGGCCGTCGGCATCATCGACGGCCTGCACCGCCGGTGCCTGCGCAGAGTCGAGTTCGACGTGCGTGCGGCTGGCACATCCAGCCGTGACCAACACACCGACCATCAGCCAGCCCAGGTTCCGCCAGCCCAGATTCATCCCGCGACAAATGGGCAAACGTGTTGATCGAGAAGTACGCACCACTCAATCCATCGGCAGCATCGGCGGCCGGCATGAGCCCACACAGACCGTGACAACGTGACTATTGTTACCGGACAATGACGGCGCACTCCGGTGGCGGGCTCGCTGCGGCCATCGACGATCGGTCGGCCAAGGGCATTGCCGCCGCCATCGGTCGGTTGGTGTCCACCGGCGAGCTGCAACCCGGCCACCGGCTGCCCACCGTGCGCGAGTTGTCGCGATCGCTGGGGGTGTCGCCCACGACGGTCAGCGAGGCGTGGCAGACCCTTGCCCTGGTTGGCGCAATCGACGCACGCGGGCGCCAGGGCACGTTCGTACGCCAGCCCACCGGTCCGGGTTCGCCGCGTCGGTATCGTCGCATCACCGAGGGTCCGGGCCACTTCTCGCTCGACCTGTCGACGGGCACACCCGACCCTGCGCTGCTGCCCGACCTGGCCCCGGTCATGGCCCGTCTCAGCCGTCAATCGCTGACATCCAGTTACCTCGACCAGCCGGTGCTGCCCGAACTCGACGAGCGGCTGCGCGCCGGTTGGCCGTTTCCTGCCGAGGAGTTGACCGTGGTCGACGGCGCAATGGATGCTCTGGACCGCGTCGCCCAGGTCGTCATCAGGTTGGGCGACCGGGTGGTGGTCGAGCATCCCACCTTCCCACCGCTGCTCGACCTGCTCGACCGGCTGGGAGCCGAGGTGATCGGCGTCGACCTGGACCACAGCGGCATGGTGCCCGAACAGTTGACGGCCGCGCTGCAGTCGCGTCCGGTTGCGGTGTTTCTACAACCCCGGGCCCACAACCCAACGGGTATCACGATGACCAAGCGGCGAGCGAAGGTACTGGCCGACATCGTCTCGCAGTTCCACGCACGATCAGGGGCCCGTCTCATCGTGATCGAGGACGACCATTCGGGCGACATCGCCAGCGGTGCGTTGGTCAGCCTGGGCCAGTGGTTGCCCGCCAGCACCGTGCATGTTCGCAGCTATTCGAAGAGCCACGGGCCCGATCTGCGGCTGGCTGCCGTCGGCGGCGCAGGCGATGTCGTAGCGGCCGTTGCCAACCGACGCCTGCTGGGTCCCGGCTGGAGCAGTCGCATCCTGCAAGCCGTGCTGGTCGAGATGCTCGACGACCCGGCGACCATTGATGCGGTCGCTGCAGCACGTGCCGAGTACGCACGGCGACGAGCCAGCGTGTGTCAGGTGCTGGAGGCGAATGGCGTGCCCGTCACAGGAACCGAGGGGATCAACCTGTGGATGAAAGTCAGCGACGAGCGCTCTGCGTTGTTGACACTGGCTGCACGCGGCATCGGCGCGGCGCCCGGCGAACCGTTCATGGTGCGCGACGATCTGCCGCACATACGCGTCACGGTCGGGTTGGTCGACGACGTCGACCAACAGTTGGCCCGCCAGTTGGCCGAGGCAGCAGCCATGCAGCCGTCACGCGCCGGTCATCGCTGATCGGCAACCGCCACCCAGTTCGATCAGTAACCGCCACCGAGCTTCGTGTGGTCCCAACTGACGACCGACGAGACCTCGAAGATCACGCCCAGTCGCTTGCGCGCCTGTGCTTCGATGAAGGGCAGCGCGGCATCGCTGAGCGCGGCGTCGCCGTTGTAGCGCACGCCCACCGCCTTGCCGATCTGCAGCACCTGCTCGAAGTCGTCGATGATGTGACCGTCGCCGACCATCTCGACACCGCGCAGCTCGCTGTACGAACCACCGCCGCTCTCGACCAGTGCCGACATCTTCGGGTCGCGCCGCAGGTTCATGATCTTCTGGCTCTTTGCGAACGTCCAGAAGGCGATCTTGTCGTCGACGTAGGCGTACCACATGGCCACGATGTGCGGATGCCCGCTACGGCCGATGGTGGCAACGTTCAAGATCTGCTGCGACTCGAGATAGGTGCGCACCTCGGTCTCGGACATGGTGATCTGATCTCGCCGGCCGGCCATTGGCGGACCCTATCTCGGTGCTGGCCCCCTGATCGACTGGACCTGGTTCGACCGAGCCAGGCGGATCACATGGGGCTGGGCCGGACCAGTTCGTGGGCCATGCCGCATTCGGCCGCCAACACGCCGGGCGTCGCCGCGTCGAACACGCCGTCGGGACCGACGACGAAACCTGCGAGTGCCAGCGGCATCGGCTCGGCCATGGCCAACCACGGAACGCGAACATCGGCGACACGTTCCACCATGGTGGCGAACAAGGGCACGGGCAACCGACGGCCGCGGCCGGCCACCAGCCACACGGGCACCTCGCTGCAGTACGCCACCGACGCAGCGGCTCGCGACGACGAGGCGACCAACGTGTCGTCCGGGCCGGTGGCCATGGCCTCGATCAGCACCAGGTCGGCCGACACCGCGGCAGCGGCCGCGCCACCGGGTGGCACGACCTCGGCGTCGATGTCGGCGCGCTGCAGCCGGCGCACGAACGACGAGCCCTCGTCGTCGGCGTCGATGGCCAGCACCCTGATGTCGCCACGACGCATGACCGCATCACCGATCAGGTCGGGCCAGCCCACCACGCACACGGTCGCTTCGTCGGGCAGCGCATCGAAGAGATGATCCGGCGTGGGGTCATGCTCGATCTCGAACGCCAACTCGTGGGCGGCATCGAACGGTTGCGCCGACGTGAGCAGCGACGAGCAGAACCACCACAACGGGCCCGACGTGGGATGACGCTCGACGATGCGCCGACAGGCGATCACCAGGCCGGCCGGCTCGAACTGCAGACCCCGAATTGCACCGGCGGTCTCGCGTACGAGCATCCGCTGGTCGCCGCCCGACGCGCGGGCAACGTACCGCAAACGCTCGATCGGATGCACCATCAGGAACCTACTCCGTTCCTCGTAGATCACCCAGCTCCGCCCTCGGCAGCACTCTGGCCTCGCGACCGACGTCGTGGCGGCCCCTTCGGCGCCGATACTTGGGGCGATGCAGTCTCGACTTGCTACCTTGTCGCCGTGGCCGTGACCCCTTCGCCCGACATCGTGCTGACCTCGCTCGACGGCGATGCCCGCCCGCTGGAAGAGTGGCTGACCACGTTCCACCTGGCCAGCGTGGTGCTCGATCCGTTCACCAACGAGAGCGCGTGGATCTTGCGCACCGCGGTGCGCATCCTCGATGCGTTCCGCGGGTCGGATGCCCGCGTCAACTTCGTGCTGACCTGTACCCGCGCCGAGGCGCGTGCCTTCCTCGGACCGCTCACCGACGATTTTCTGGTCTACTGCGACCCCGACCGAACGTTCGTGAAGGGCATGGGCCTGTCCACCCTGCCGGCGTTCGTCTTCCTGCGAACCGATGGCACGGTGCAGGCAACCGCCGAAGGATGGAACGCGTCGGAATGGCGTGCCGTCGCCGACACCATCGCCACCGCCACGGCATGGTCGCGGCCCTACATGCCGACGGCCAGCGATCCGGGGCCGTTCCACGGCACGCCGGCATTGGTCAGTTGACGGGTCGCCGACGGGGCGCTGCGGCCATCACGTAGCCTCGCACGATGCCAGGCTCGCTGCCCGACGCCGTTGCCGACCTGCCGGTCATCGACGTGCTCGACGAACTGGGCGTGGCGCTGTCGCAGCGCCACGGTGCGGTCCTGGTTGCTCCGCCCGGCGCCGGCAAGACCACCGTGGTGCCGCTGTGGCTGCTGGAGCAGGAGTGGTTGGGTGGCCGCCGTGTGGTCATGTTGGAGCCGCGCCGATTGGCCACCCGAGCCGCGGCGCATCGCATGGCGTCGCTGATCGAGGAGCCGGTGGGCGGCATCGTCGGCTATCAGACCCGTGACGAGCGACGCATCGGGCGCTCGACTCGCATCGAGGTCGTCACCGAGGGCGTGCTGACCCGCCGCCTGCAACACGATCCCGAACTGCCCGGAGTGGGCATCGTGATCTTCGACGAAGTGCACGAGCGCAACCTGCCGACCGACCTGGGACTGGCCTTGGCACTGGATGCTCGCGCCGCCCTGCGGCCCGATCTGCGCATTCTGGCCATGTCGGCCACTCCCGACAGCGCGCAGTTGGCGCGTGTGTTGGGCAACCCGGTCGATGGCCCCGTACCCATCGTCCAGAGCGACGGTCGGCAACATCCGGTTGACATCCGGTCGCTACCGTTGGGCAAGGGCATCCGCATCGAACAAGCGGTTGCCGATGCCATCTCGACCGCGGTCCGGCAGGACGACGGCGACGTTCTGGTGTTCCTGCCCGGCATCGGTGAGATCCGGCGCGTGCAGTCGCTGTTGGTCGGGCGTCTGCCCGACCACGTCGATGTTCATCCGCTGGCCGGCGCGCTGTCGTTGCACGAGCAGGACGCGGCGCTGGCACCATCGCCGCCAGGCCGACGGCGGGTGGTGCTCAGCACCGACATCGCCGAGTCGTCGCTGACGGTGTCGGGCGTGCGAGTCGTGGTCGACGCCGGACTGGCCCGTGTTCCACGGTTCGATGTTCGCACCGGCATGAGCCGGCTGACCACCGTGACTACCAGCCGGGCGTCGGCCGACCAGCGCGCCGGACGTGCCGGTCGCACCGAACCGGGTGTGTGCTACAGGTTGTGGGGCAAGTTGGAACAGAGCACTCGACTGGCGCACCTGCCTGCCGAGATCACCCAGGTCGAGCTGGCCGACCTGACGCTGGAACTGGCCGCCTGGCAGGCGGACGCATCGTCGCTGTCGTTTCTGGATGTGCCGCCGCAGAAGGCCATGCAGGCCGCCCAACAACTGCTGCGCATGTTGGACGCGCTGGATAGCCGCGGCGTCATCACCGATCTCGGTCGGAAGGTGTTGGAGCTGCCACTGCACCCTCGGTTGGCCCGAATGGTGGTGTCGTCGATGCCCGACGACCGACCGTTGGCGTGCGTGGTGGCGGCCATCGTCGACGAGCGCGATGTATTGCGCGGCCGGGCCGATGAGCTACCCAGCGATCTGGCATTTCGCGTGCAGTTGGTCACCGGCGACACACGTGACGACCGCGCCGACCGCCGCGCCATCGAGCGATTGCGTGACCGTGCCCTGGACATCGCCAAGCGCGCCGGCGTTCGGCTGATCTTCGATCAGGTCGACGCACGTCGATGCGGCAGCGTGCTGGCGTTGGCGTACCCCGATCGGGTCGGCACCCGCCGCAGTCAGGTCGGTCAGTTCCAGTTGCGCACCGGCGGTGGCGCATGGGTGGGCAAGGACGACCCCTTGGCCCGCGAACAGTTCATTGTTGCTGCCGACCTGGACGGCAATCGCACCAGCGCGCGCATCAGGCTGGGTGCAGGTCTGGATGCCAGCGAACTGGAGGAAGCGTTGACCGGCGAGATCGAACGTCGCGACACCATCGTGTGGGACAAGCAACGCAACGATCTGATTCACCGCACCGAAACCCGCCTGGGCAACATGACCGTCGCCGATGTCGTGCGCGCCGCCGCAGCCGGGCCCGCGACGGTCGACGCGCTGCTCGAGCGCATTCGCTCGACGCGGTTGGGCCAGCTGGACATGGCGCTGGCACACGGGCTGCGGTCGCGCATCGCCTTCCTTCGATCTCGGCACAGCGATGCCGGTTGGCCCGATCTGAGCGACGGCCCGCTGATCGCCACATTGGACGAATGGTTGGCGCCCTACCTCGGCCACGCCGTCGGCCGCGCCGACCTGGAGCGTCTGGACGTGGCGATGCTGCTGTCGAACCAGCTGTCGTGGGATCAGCAAACCAGGCTGGTCCAACTGGCCCCGCCCACGCTGGTGACACCAACCGGTCGGCAGGTGGCCATCGACTACGCCCGAGACATCCCGACGGTGTCGGTGCGTGTGCAGGATCTGTTCGGCATCACCGCTCATCCCACTGTCGATGACGGTCGTTTGTCGATCGCGCTGGAACTGTTGTCGCCGGCCGATCGGCCCATCCAGATCACCAGCGACCTGCCAGGTTTCTGGGCGGGCACCTGGGCCGACGTACGCAAAGAGATGGCTGGCAGGTACCCCAAGCACCAGTGGCCGGCCGACCCGGCCGCTGCGCCCCCGAAACGGCTGAAGGATCGCTGACGATCGTCGGCGCCGTTGCCTGACCTACGATCATCGGCCGTGCCCACGACAGGATCGCCATCTGCTGCCGCGTTCGCAGGCCGACTGTGCGTGGTGACCGGAGGGCTAGGGTTCATCGGATCGAACCTGGTGCATCGGCTGGTGCAGGCGGGTGCCGTGGTTCGAGTCATCGACGCACTCGTACCCGATCATGGCGGCGACGTTCGCAACGTGGACGACCTGGACATCGATGTCGAGATCTGCGAGATCGGCGACCCGAAGATGCAGACCGCACTGGTCGAAGCCGACACCGTCTTCAATTTGGCCGGCCAGGTCAGTCACACCGCATCGATGCACGACCCAGAACGCGACCTGCACCTCAACGCCGTCACTCATGCCCGGCTGTTGCAGATGCTGCGCGATGTACGGCCGCAGGCTCGCGTGGTGCACCTCAGCACCCGGCAGGTGTACGGACGCGCGCTGCACGTTCCGGTGGACGAATCACATCCCACACATCCCGTCGACGTCAATGGTGCGTCCAAGCTGGCGGGCGAGCAACTGCACATGGTGTACGCCCATGCGTATTCCATGCCCATCACATCGCTGCGCCTGACCAACGTGTACGGGCCGCGGCAGCGGCTGACCAGCGACGAATTGGGTTTCCTGCCCGTGTTCGTTCGCAAAGCGCTGGGCAACCACACGATCGAACTGTTCGGTGACGGCAGCCAGCGGCGCGACTGCCTGTACGTCGACGATGTCGTCGACGCGATCTTGGCGGCCACCGACGACCGCGCCATCGGGCGTGTCTTCAACGTGGGCAACGACATCGACCACTCGTTGGCCGAGATTGCCCGCATCGTGATCGACTCGACTGCCAGCACCGCCGATGTGCGCTGCCGCGACTGGCCGACCGACAACCAAAGGATCGACATCGGGTCGTTCCACTCGGACAGTCGCGCGATCGCCGCGGCGCTGGGCTGGCACGCGACCACCAACCTGGATGACGGGATGCGGCGCACCGCAAGCTTCTATCGTGGCCGCCCGTGGTACCTGTCGTAGACCTCGCCCGACGAGGGCGAGCACTCGCTGACACCATCGGTGCCATCGCGTCCAGGGTGGCCGCCAGCGGCAGCTACCTGTTGGGCGACGAGACGCGTGGTCTCGAGAAGGAGCTCTCCGGGTGGTCGGGTGGCGCGCACGCTGTCGCTGTGGGGTCTGGTGCGTCTGCGCTGCAGTTGGCGCTGGCAGCTGTTGGGGTGTCGGCCGGCGACGAGGTCATCGTGCCCGCCTTCACTGCCGTGCCCACCGCTTCGGCCGTCGCTGCGTTGGGTGCCGTGCCGGTGCCGGTCGACGTGTTGGCCGACACGGCGGCGTTGGACCCCGACCTGGTCGAAGCTGCCCGCACCAAGCGCACCCGCGCTGTGATCGTCGTGCACCTGTACGGCCGGCCGGCCGATCTGCCCGACACCGATCTGGCCATCGTCGAGGACGCCGCGCAGGCGCACGGCGCGCTCAGCGATCCGTCGCGATCGGCGGCCACCATCTACAGCTTCTACCCCACGAAGAACGTGGGGGGCATCGGCGACGGTGGCGCGGTGATCACCGATCGCGCCGATATCGCCGATGCCGTGCGGCTGTTGCGCGTGCACGGCATGACCGAGCAGTACGTGCACACCGCGGTGTCGCAGAACTTCCGCATGTCCGAGCTGGAAGCTGCGTGGCTGCGGGTCGCGCTGGCACAGTTGGCGGCGGGCAACGAGCGACGCCGATGGATCAGTGCCCGGTACCGCGCCGCCGCGCCCGACCTGCGATGGCAGGACGATCACCCCGATCACGTGCACCATCTGGCCGTCGTACGCACCACCGATCGCGATGGGTTCCGCGCGACGTTGCAGCGCGCCGGTGTTGCGACGGCAGTGCACTATCCGCTGGCGATCACACAGCAACCCGGGTACCGGCATCTGACCCGCACACCGTGCCCGCAGGCCCATGCATGGGCGGCCGAATGTGTGACGGTGCCATGCTTCCCCGAACTGACCGACCGCGAGGTGGACATCGTTGCCGCCGCACTGGCCGAGCTGTCCACCAGTGAAGCGTCTGCATCATGACCATCGTTGCAAGCGTCTCGGCAATGTTCCCGTGCTACAACGACGCCACAACCATCGGCGGGCTGGTCGACGACGCGTACGGAGCGCTGCACCCGTTGATCGACGAGGTCGAGGTGATCGTCGTCAACGACGGCTCGACCGACGGATCGCGCGGGGTGCTGGACCAGATGTCCACGACCCGGCCGTGGCTGCGCGTCATTCATCACGAGGTCAATCGTGGCTATGGCGGCGCGCTGATCAGCGGCTTCGAGGCCGCCCGTCACGATTGGATCTTCTACACCGATGGTGATGCGCAGTACGACGCCAAGGAAGCGGCCGTACTGGTGCCTTTGGCAGTGGAGGGCGTCGATGTGGTGCAGGGATACAAGATCGGTCGCGGCGACCCGCTGTACCGCAAGGTGATCGGCCGTCTCTACCATCGAGTTGTGAAGCTGCTGTTCCGCCTGCCGGTGCGCGACACCGACTGCGACTTCCGGTTGTTCCGGCGCCAGCTCATCGTCGATCGACCGCTCACCTCGACCAGTGGCGTCATCTGTGTGGAGATGATGCGCAGCTTCGCCGAGCGAGGCGCCCGGTTCGTGGAGACGCCCGTGCATCACTACTTCCGGCCATATGGCCGGTCAGAATTCTTCCGGCTCCCTGCGATTGCTCGCAGCGCACGCCAACTGCTGGCACTGTGGTCACGAATGGTGGTACGTCGTGCGCGATGAGGACTTCAAGAACCTCCACGAGCTCGAGGACACGTTCTGGTGGTTCGTCGGCATGCGCGACATGCAGGCCGCGCTGATCGATCCAGTCGTTCGAGCGGCCCGGCCGTTCCTGCGGCCCGAGGACGACCGGGTGGTGCTCGACCTCGGATGTGGCACCGGCGGCAACCTGGAATGGTTGCGCCGGTACGGAACGTCGGCGACCGTGGTTGGCCTGGACGTGGTCGAGCAGGCCCTTCGCTTCTGCCGCACCCAGCAGCAGGCGAAGGTTCTGCTGGCCTCGGTCACCGACCTGCCGTACGCCGACAGTTGCTGCGACATCGCCGGCAGCTTCGACGTTCTCATCCAGCTGCCCTGCGACGGTTCGGACGAGCGGGCGCTGGCCGAGATGCACCGCGTGTTGCGCCCCGGCGGCGTCGGATTCGTCAGAGTTGCCGCATACGAATGGATGCGCAGCGGGCACGACGACGCGCTGAACACACAACGCCGGTACACGCTGCCGCTCATCTCGCAACTCGCGCAGGACGCCGGCCTGGAGATCGTGCGGGGTACGTACGCAAACACCATCCTGTTCCCTGTCGCGGCTCTGCGCCGATTGGTCCTGATGAGGGTCGGCGCCACATCGTCGGATTCCGATGTGCGGCCCATGCCGCGAGGGCTGCGCTGGACGAACCGGCTGATGGTGCAGGCGCTGCGGCTCGAGGCCCGCCTGCTGGCCCACCCGCGGGTCCGCTTTCCATTCGGGCTGTCGGTCATCATCGTCGTGCGCAAGCCAAACGTGACCGCCCCGCCCCACAGCGATCACGACGGCACCGCCCGATGACCGTCGCTGATCGCGCCGAGGTACGCGCTCGTTTCCTGTGGGGCAGGCTGCGCACCGACGAAGCGGCCGAGTGGATGTTCAAGGTTGCGCTGCTGCTGACGGTGCCCGTGATGTACGTCATCGGGCGGCATCAGTGGTTCATCCGCGACGACTGGGCCTTCATCGTCACGCGCAACCAGATCCGCACGCAGGTGGGCGTCAGCGACTGGTTGTTCCTGCCCACCGCCGGTCACTGGATGACCGTGCCGTTGCTGATCTATCGCTTGGTCCAGCAGCTCTTCGGCATCGATTCGTACTGGCCGTTCCTCATCATCAACATGGCGATCCACATCTGCGTGGTCGTGTCGGTTCGGGCGCTGTGCCGCCGCATCGGCGTCAGGCCATGGACCACCACACTCGTGTGTGGCGGACTGCTGGTGTTCGGCGCCGGTTGGGAGAACATCGTCTTCGCGATCCAGGTGACATGTGGGCTGTCGCTGTTGGCGTTCTTCGTGCAGTTGCTGCTCGTCGATCACGACGGGCCTCCCGACCATCGAGACGCAATCGGCTCGGTCGGCGCGGTCATCGGAGTGATGTCGTCGGGGTTCGGACCCTTCTTCCTGGTGGGCGTTTCGTGCCTGTTGGTCTTGCGACGCCGTTGGACCGCATTGGCGATCGCCGCCATCCCGCAGGCCCTCGCTCTGGCGTGGTGGTGGCTGTTCTGGGGACGCGACTCGCCCGAGCCGTCAACCGGGGGCTCTGCAGCCTTGGTACCGGCGTACGCCGTTCGGGGCGTCATCGCCTCGTTCGAAGGTCTGATCGGCGTGCCGGGCCTTGGCAGCCTGGCGGCGGTGGCCGCGCTGGGTGCCGCACTGTGGCGCGGTCCTGGTTGGCGGGTGCAGTCGATGCTGCTGACGCTGTGGATCACGGCCGGCGCGATGTATCTGGGCATCGGCACCCAACGCGTGGCCTTCGGCATCGAGAACGCCGCGATCTCGCGCTATCAGTACATGGGGGCGATGTTGCTGGCACCTGCATTCGCGCTCGCCGTGGATCAGGTGCGCAAGGTGTCCATCGAGGCAGCGTGGGCGTTGCGCGCCCTGCTACTTGTCGCGCTGGTGCTCAGCCTGGGATCGTTGCGGACCAACAGTTCCGAGTGGGCCATCAGGGCGCGCGACGAGCAGCGCACCCTCGAATTGATCGCCGGCAGCGGCCTGGCCGGCCAGGCCGACCCCAGCCATCAACCACTGCCGTTCAGCCCCGACCTGCGCGTCGGCACCATCGCATTGCTGGTGGATGAAGGCGCCGTCGTGCCACGCGTGCCGGCCACGCCCGAAGAGATCGCACTGGTCCGCACCGCACTCGGCCTCGCCCCCTGACGCTGGCACCAGGCGACGCCGGCCGGCGGACTTGGGCCGCTGTGATGCCACAGACCTAGCCTGACGACATGCCCGAGTTCGCCTTCACAGAACTGCTGCCCCTCGGCCCCGACACCACCCCCTATCGCCTGTTGTCGACCGAAGGCGTGACCACGGTTCAGACACCACTGGGCACGTTCCTGCAAGTGGATCCGGCGGCGCTCACGATGATCACGCGAGAAGCGATGCGTGACATCGCCCACTTCCTGCGGCCTGGCCACCTGCAGCAGTTGCGCAACATCCTGGACGATCCCGAGGCCAGCGACAACGACCGCTTCGTGGCGCTGGACCTGTTGAAGAACGCCAACATCTCGTCGGGTGGCGTGCTGCCGATGTGCCAAGACACGGGCACCGCCATCGTCAAGGCCAAGAAGGGCCAGCGGGTGTTCACCACCGATGGCGACCATGTCGGCGGCGACGAGGCGGCCATCGCCCGCGGCGTGTACGACACCTACCTGACGTCGAATCTGCGCTACAGCCAGATGGCCCCGACGACCATGTACGACGAGAAGAACACCGGCAACAACCTGCCCGCCGAGATCAAGATCTCGGCCACCGACGGCGACGCCTACAAGTTCTTGTTCATGGCCAAGGGCGGTGGCAGCGCCAACAAGAGCTACCTGTTCCAAGAGACCAAGGCATTGCTGAACGAGAAGACGTTGCTGCCGTGGTTGTTCGAGAAGATGAAGACGTTGGGCACCTCGGCATGTCCGCCGTATCACCTCGCCGTGGTCATCGGTGGCACGTCGGCCGAGATGGCCGTCGAGACAGCCAAGCTGGCCAGTGCTCGATATCTGGACACCCTGCCCACCGAAGGTTCGGCCCTGGGGCATGCGTTCCGCGACATCGATCTCGAGCAGAAGGTGTTGGCGCTCAGCCAGCAGACCGGCATCGGCGCACAGTTCGGCGGCAAGTACTTCTGTCACGACGTGCGTGTCATCCGGCTGCCACGCCACGGAGCCAGTTGCCCGGTGGGCATGGCCGTCAGCTGCAGTGCCGACCGGCAGATGCTGGGCAAGATCACCAGCGAGGGCATCTTCCTCGAACAGCTCGAAACCGACCCCGCACGGTTCCTGCCAGATGTGCGACACGAGCACCTCGACACCGGCGATGCAACCGACCGTGCAACCGGCGACGCGATCGATGTGGTGCAGATCGATCTGAACAGGCCGATGGCCGAGATCCTGCAGACGCTCAGCGAGCATCCGGTGAAGACACGGGTCATGCTGACCGGGCCGATGGTGGTGGCCCGCGACATCGCCCACGCCAAGTTGAAGGAGCGGCTGGACGCAGGCGATGGGCTGCCTCAGTACATGAGGGACTTCTGCGTGTACTACGCAGGCCCCGCGAAGACGCCGGCGGGCATGGCCAGCGGGTCGTTCGGGCCCACCACCGCAGGCCGCATGGACAGCTACGTTGCCGAGTTCCAGGCCGCCGGCGGCAGCATGATCATGCTGGCCAAGGGCAACCGTTCCAAGCAGGTGACCGACGCGTGCAAGCAGTACGGCGGGTTCTACCTGGGCTCCATCGGCGGGCCCGCGGCCCGACTGGCGCAGGACTGCATCACCAAGGTCGAGGTGCTGGAGTACCCCGAACTGGGCATGGAAGCCGTGTGGAAGATCGAGGTGCAGGACTTCCCCGCGTTCATCGTCGTCGACGACAAAGGCAACGACTTCTTCGACCTCGTGAACCGCCCCTACCAAGCCCCGGCAGCGACACCGGTGCGGCTGCAGGGTGTTGGGTTTCCCGGCAAACCTGGCACGTGATCCCGTCGAGATAGCTGTCGAGCTGTCGGTGGGCGATCGCGCGCTCGTCTGCTGGATTGAGGCCGATGGCCAGGGGTCGGCAGAACCGGATGGTGGCGAGGGCAATCTCGGTCGCCGTGACGCCGTCATCGATCGCACCGTCGCGCCGGGCAATGTCGACCAGGCGGTCGAGCATGTCTCGCGCTGCGGCTCGTTGGTCGGGCCCCTGAACGATTGGGAGGATCAGTGAACAACTGGGACGGCACCAGAGGAGCCAAGTCGGTCACCGAAGCGATCGCAGAGTCGACCGCATCAGACTTCGTCCCGGTGAGTACGTCGAATCATGTCTATTTCGCGGCGCTCATCGAACCTGCCGTCTGGGCGGCTGAACTGGCCAGCGCTCTCTCGGGGAGCGAGGAGCAAGGTCGTGTCTATGTCGTCGAGCCCACCGGTCCGTTCGAAGACGACCCCAACGTGACCAACAAGAAGTTCCCCGGCAACGTCACCCAGTCATACCGAACTCGCGACCCGATGCGCGTCGTCGACGAGCTGCAGACGTGGGAAGGCCACAGCCCCGCAGCGCTGCAGGCAATGCTCGACAGCATCGCTCGCCTCCGGGAACAAGGGCTCGACGTCATCGAGGACTGAGTACGGACTGAGTACGGACTGAGTACGAAACTCAGTGCGGACGCAGTGAATGCAGGGCGTGTTCGCTCGTGATACGCATGACTACCGACGTGATACGCTCGTGTCGTGAGAAGCCTCCGCCTCGACCCCGAGCTCGACGAGAAGGTCCAACGCGCAGCGGCGGTCAGCGGCCAGTCGGTGTCGGAGTTCATCCGCCACGCCGCCGAGGATCGGGCCAACCAGACGCTGGCGGCCCATCCAGGCGGCAGCTTCGCCGATGTCGCTGGCGTGGTGCACGGCTGCGGCGGGCGGGCGCGTCGATCCGGTGAAGCGTTCGCCGCCGGCATCGCCCGAGACCGCGCTGCCCGATGACTCTCTGCGACGCTGGACCGCTCATCGCGATCATCGACGCCGACGAACCCGACCACGATGCATGTCTCGCTGCGGTCGACGAGCTCGCTCTACCCCTCGTGACGACATGGCCGGCGTTCACCGAGGCGATGTACCTGCTTGGTCAGGCCGGTGGCATCACAGGTCAACGCGCGCTCTGGAGCCTGGTTCACACGGACCGCCTGATAGTCGCTGACCTGTCCACCGGGGCGGTCGAGCGATCGGCCCAGTTGATGGTCAAGTACGCCGACCGACCCATGGATCTCGCCGATGCCACACTGGTGGCCCTCGCAGAGGAACGAGGGTACCGAAAGGTCTTCAGTCTCGACTCCGACTTCCACATCTACCGAATCCGCGGACGACAACGCTTCGACGTGGTTCCACGACGCTGAACAAGCTCAGCGTTGAGTCCCGATGCCCACGTGTCGGGCAGTGGCGTGAGCAACGAGGCGCCGAATGGATCGCTTGGAGCCGACTTCCACACAACGGCGCTGCCGGCGACCGTCAGCAGCGTTTGGATTCCGGGCAGTTCCGATCGATGATGCGCGGGCCGCTGTTCATCGGATGGGGAGTTCCCGAATGGCAAGCCCCCCATCTTGTCGGGGTGCACGGTGATGCGCTCGTAAGCCATGACCGAAACCGAGAACCGATCGCGCGCCGCCCGTCCAACGGCAGCCCGGGTCGTCGCTCCAAGGCAATCGCGTAGCTTGCGCGGACGCTGCCCAGCGCGCTCGTCAGAGCTCGGCGGCCAGGTCGCCCAGGCGTAGTTCGCCGCCGAGGGTTTGGCCACCGATGTCGAGGAAGCGCTGCATGGCCGCGACGGTCGACGGATGGCCGAGCGTTGCGTTGAACGCTGCGCCCTCGGCCAGCAGATCGGCGCCGACTTCCTTCTCGCCGCGCACCACCGCTGCCTTGGCTGCAGCGACGGCATGTGGCGGGAACGAGGCGATGCGGCGGGCGATGCGATGCACGAACGGCCACAGCTCGTCGGGTGGCAGCGCCCGGTTCACCCATCCCCACGCCTCGGCCGTTGCCGCGGGGATGTCGTCGCAGCCCAACATCACTTCCAGCGCGCGAGACCGTCCGATCAATCGGCTCAGGCGAACTGTTCCACTACCGCCGGGGATGATGCCCAGCGCGACCTCGGGCTGGTTGAACACCGCCCCCGCCGATCCGTCGCCAGGCAGCGCGGCGAACCGCATGTCGCAACTGAGCGCCAGCTCGCTGCCACCCCCACCCACTCGGCCCTCGATGACGGCGATGGTCGCCTTCGGCATCGTCCGGAACGCCTCGCACATCTGATGGAACGGGTTCAACTCGGTGGGTTCGGGCAGGTCGACGGGGATGGTCTGGATGATCGTCACGTCGAAGTGAGCGATGAAGAAATCGGCGTTCGCAGAACCCAGCACCACGACGCGCACGTCGTCGTCCACGGCAAGTTCGCCGGCCAGGCGGGCCATCTCGGGATACATGTGCATGTCGAACAGGTTGATCGGCGGGTTGTCGATGGTGACCATGGCAATGCCATCGGCCACCACGACCGACAGCGCCTGGTAGCCCGAGTAGACCGAATTCGCCGTGCCGGACATGTTCACTCCTGTTCGATGACGGCCTGCGCGAACGCTCTGATCTCGCGCGCAGGGTCGGGGCCCGAGGGCTGGAACACGAACTCGGTGGTACCTGCCGACGCCGCAGCGTGCACTCGGTCGCGCATCCGCGCCGCTGTACCACTCTGGCTGATGCCGGCGGCCAACCCGCCAGTCATCATCAGCCGATCGATGTCGTTCAGCTCGGTCAGGTGGCCGCGGTGGATGGCCAGATGTCGCGTCGCCTCTGGCAACTCCTCGATGGCCGCCACCCACTCGGCAGCCCCTGGCAAGCCCTGCAACGCCGGGTTCTTCTGCTCGTACAACGCGTGATACGCCACCGCCGCACCAGGGCCTGCGGCCTCGAGCACGCGCGACGATTCGACGTCTTCGTCATCGCCGATGACGGTGCCGAAGGCCAGGAGCGCCGACCACAGGAACCCGGCGATCGGCTGAGTCGTGAAGACGCCGGCGCCCAATTCGGCGGCCGCTGCCAAACCCTTGGGCCCGCTGGCGCCGACCAGCCACGGCACATCAATGGGCCGATCCGGAGCCTGACCGGCGCCGTGCAACATGCCCACTGCGGCGCCATCGATCATCACGTGCTCGCCGCGCAGCAGTGCTTGCACCTGACGCACGTAGGTGACGACGTCGGCCCATCTCATGGGCTTCTGGCCGAGCGCGCGCCGACCGGTGAAACCCGACCCGATTGCGTACGCGGTGCGCCCGGCGGCCAGCGTCTCGAGCGTCGCAATGGCAGCCGCTGTGGCCAGCGGATGTCGCAAGCTGGGGATGAGCACGGCCGGCCCCAGCCCGATCCGTTCGGTGGCCGACGCACACAGGGCCAGGCCCATCCACACGTCCAGTTGCAGCGCGGGCGTGTCGTACAGCCACACTCGATCGAAGCCCAACGACTCGGCCAGCTGTGCCAGTTCGGCCGATTGCGGTGTGGGCGGCAACGCGATCGAGATGGCCGACGACTTCATGAAGCCAGCGACTTGAGGACCGACCGCGTCCGACCCGCCTCGTCGGGGTTGCCAGAGAACACCGCGGCGTTCAGGTCGGTCACGCCAACGGACGCCATCTCATGCAGTCGGTCGCGCACCTCGGCCTCTGTTCCCACGATGGCCAGATCCTTGGGGCCACCGACGCCCTCGCGGTCCATCATCGCCTTGTAGCTGGGCAGCGTGTTGTAGACCGCAAAGACCTGCTCGGCGCGGGCCAGTGCACCATCGACATCGTCGGTGACGCACACCGGAAACGCGGCGATCACTCGTGGCGCACCGCGGCCAGCGTCGGCCGCGGCCTGGGCCAGTGTGGGCACGGTGTGGTCCTGCAACGTCTTCGGACCGACGCACCACGTGGACGTGCCATCGGCCAACGCACCCGTGACTCGCAGCATCTGCGCGCCCAGCGCAGCGACCAGCACCGAGGGCCGATCGATGCCACTGATCGACAGACCGCCATGCACGCGATAGTCGTCGCCAACGAAGCCGACCGGCTTGCCTTCCAGCAGCGGCATCATGACCGACAGGTACTCGCGCAGGTGCCGAACCGGCTTGTCGAACGACATGCCCCACATCCCCTCGACCACGATCTGATGCGACAGACCGATGCCCAGCGCCAGCCGCGACTGTCCCGGCGGCGAGATCGCCGACTGCACCGTCAACGCCTGCTGGGCCAGCATCATCGGGTGCCGCGGGTAGGTGGGTACCACCGCCGTTCCCAGCTCGATGCCACTCACCTCTCGCCCCACGATGGCCAACACCGTCAGTGCATCGTGGCCGAAGATCTGCGGCACCCAATATGTGTCCAAGCCGTCGTCGGCGACACGCTGTGCCTCGTCGATGACCTGCTGAATCGTGCCGCTGTTGACGGCGTCCCCCATGATCCCAATACGCATGGCCGCACGGTAGCCCCACCCGTTGCGCGCCTCGCTACGTAGCCGACAGCGACCAACGTTGAGTACCACCTACTCATGCGCGCCGGCGGTTCGATCGTCATGCTGACCGTCACACGAACAACCCACACCCCCACGAGTCATACAGGAGCACTACACGTCATGGGCATCCTCAAGTCGATGAAGGACATGAAGAACATGGTCGCCGCCGCACCGGCGATGATCGATCAAGCACAGGTCCTGCAGGCGCAGGCCAACCAGATGCAGACGGCGATGGCGCAGCAGGCCCAGGCCCAGACCGCCGCAGCGTTCGCCAACCCCAGCGCCACTTCCGGCCTCAGCGCCGACCTGATCGCTCCAGTCGCCGGCGTCACCGTGGAGCAATACGTCACCGTGGTGAAAGGCGTCGCTGCCTACAACTACGACCAGAACATGCTGCCGACCATCGCTGCCGGCCTGGGCATCGACCGCGAGTCGTGGGACACGGCTGCCGCCACCTTCAACGGTCGTGTCACCAGCAGCCCCGCCTTCGCCCAACACTTCAACACGCTGTACCGGGCCGGCTGACCGTGGGGTTCTTCAAGGACGTTCACACCCTGACCAAACAGGGCAAGGAGATGCAGAAGAACACTGATGTGAAGGCCAACCTGGCCAAGGGCATGGCCGGCATGCAGGCCGCCAGCGCGATGATGGCGCAGCAGACCACGGCGGCCATGTTGGCCACCACCGGTGTTGCCACCACGGCCACCGTCGCCGGGGTGCGACCGACCGGCATGCAGATCAACATGGCGCCCGTGGTCGACATCGACCTGACCGTGTTCCGCAACGGCGTGCCCGTGCCGATGACCCATCAGGAAGCGGTGCCACAGGTGTACCTGAGCCGCCTTCAGGCGGGCGCCAACTTCCACGTGAAGTACGACCCTGCCAACCCCTCGACGCTGTGGATCGACTGGGTCACTCCGGCCTGACGCAGTCCGTCGGACAGCCTGGTTCGGGCGACGAGACGCGAGCGGTTCGGCGCCGCTCGCGTCTCGTCGTCGCGTCTCGCGGTCGGCGCGAGCTCACGCGAGATCGACGAGCTCCAACCAATCCTTGCTGAAGTAGTCGACCTGACCGTCGGGCATCAGCAGCACCTTGGTGGGTTGCAACTGCTCGACGAACTCGGTGTCGTGGCTGACGAAGATGATGCTGCCCTTCCAACTGGTCAACGCATCGGCAACCGACTGCCGGCTGGGCGGGTCGAGGTTGTTGGTGGGTTCGTCCAGCAGCAGCAGGTTGTTGCGGCCGACCATCAGCATCGCCAACGCCAGCTTGGTCTTCTCGCCACCCGACAACGTGCCGCTCTCTTGGTAGACCTTCTCGCCCGACAGGCCCATCATGCCCAGCAGACCGCGCAGTTGCGTCTCGGTCAGCAGCACGCCAGGCGGCACCGAGGCACGGATGTTCTCGAGCAGCGAATCGCGAGCCGCCAGGTTGTCGTGCTCTTGCGCGTAGTAACCGACGTTCACGTTGTGGCCGAACGAGAACTGACCCAGGTTGGCCTGCGACTCGCCGGCCAGGATGCGCAGCAGGCTGGTCTTGCCGGCGCCGTTCAACCCCAGCACCAGCAGGCGCTCGTTGCGGCCGAGGTCGAAGGTGACATCTTCGAACACGGGCGGCCCGCCGTACGCCTTCGATAGGCCGGAGGCCTGAACGACGGTGACACCGCACGGCGGCGGGTCGGGAAAGCGCATGCGCATCGTCCGGTCGCCTGCGCCAACGGTGACCTTCTGCGATTCCAACCGGGCAATCTGCTTCTCTTTGCTGTGCGCCATGGCGGCCTTGGTGGCCTTGGCCCCGAAGCGGTCGACGATGGTCTGCAAGCGCTGGATCTCTTTGGTCTGCAGCATGGCCTTGCGCTCGATGCGCTCTTCATCCAGTGCGCGCGAGGTCTTGTACTGCGTGTACGTGCCCTTGTACTCGACCACGTGGCCGATCGCGTCCTCGGCTGGTCGGTCGAGGTGCAGGACGCGCGTGATCGCTTCGTCGAGCAGGTCGAGGTCGTGGCTGATGACCAGCAGCGCTCCGCGGTACTTGCGCATGAAGTCGAGCAGCCATTCCTTGGCATCGACGTCGAGGTGGTTGGTGGGCTCGTCCAGCAGCAGGGCGTCGCTACCGGCGAACAAGATGCGCGAGATCTCGACGCGACGTCGCTCGCCACCCGACAGGACACCAATGGGCAGGTCCATGCGATCTGCTTTCAGACCGAGGCCGGCGGCGATGCTGCGCGCCTCGCTGTCGGCTGCATACCCGCCGGACGAGGCGAACTCGTCCTGCTCGCGGCTGTAGCGAGCGACGTTGCGATCGTTGGGCTCTTCTTCCATGGTCAGGCGCAGCTTCTCGAGACGCTCCAACGCCTCGTCGATGCCACGTCCTGACAGCACATGGGTGATGGCCGGACGCCCCTCGAGTGCAGCATCGATGCGCGGCTCCTGCGGCAGGTAGCCGAAGCCGCCCCTGCGCACGATCTTGCCCTCGGTGGCCTCGACCGCGCCGCCCAACACCTTGAACAAGCTGGTCTTGCCAGCACCGTTGCGGCCCACCAGACCTACCTTGTCGCGGGGCATGACCTGGAACGAGGCGTTCTGAACGACGAACTTGCCGCCTACCTCCACCGTCACGTCCTTGACCTGCAACATCTCCTCCAGGGTGTCAGGCGATCGTCCGGGCAACAACCACACCCGCAGAACGGTCGCGACCGAACGCCTCGGCCGGGGCACACGACCTATGGTTCCGGCATGGCGTCAGCGCTCTCGGACGTGCTCATCAGGCCCCGATGGTGGGCGCCCGTGGGGCCAGTGTTGGGCGGCGGCGCACTGGCTGGTGCCGCTGCACTGGTCGCGTTCGGCGACCCGGCCGCGGCCGGCAGTCGGTTTCCAAACTGCATGTTCCACCAGGTCACCGGCCTGTGGTGCCCTGCGTGCGGGTTGACCCGCGGCACGCACGAGCTGCTGAACGGCCACATCGTGGCCGCACTCGGCTCGAACCTGTTCACGCCGTTGGTGCTGCTGGCCATCGCGGCCACCTGGGTCGCGTGGGCCCGTCGCTCGTTCGGTCGGGCGCCAACGAACCTTGCTGTGACGTTGGGCTCGCTGCGCGATCGCACGTGGCGCTGGTCGGGACCGGCGTTGCTGGTCGTGGCGCTGGCCTACTGCGTGTTGCGCAACCTACCGATGGCACCGTTCCCCATCTTGGCGCCCTGACCAACCCTGCTGACGACAGCGAGCGGCTACGGCCCGATGGCAGTGGTGGGCGGGGACGCCGTGGTGGCCGGGGCCGACGGCGGCGGCTGAGTGCTGGCCGGCGGGGCCGTGGTGCCGGTGGTGGTCGCGACCGAGGTGGGCGTTCCACCGCCGGTCGTGGTGGCGCTGCCACCAGCCACCGTGGTGCTGCTGCCACTGCCCGGCTTGGCGGTGGTTGGCGTGGTCTTCCCCGGCTTGACGGTGGTGCCGGTGTTGGCCCCGCCCGTCACGGATCCGGCGCTGTCGTCGTGGAACGTCGATGGCAGACAATCGCCCGGCGAGGTCGGTGCCGTGCCCAGGTGCTGGGCAACGGCCGCGGCCAAAACCTTGCGTCCGTCGGTGGTCAGGTGGATGCCATCTTCGTTCACCACACCCGGCGCCTTCGAGATGGTGGTCCAGTCGATGATCGAGACACGATCGGGATACACCTTGGCGATGGCCCGGATGGTGTCGTTGATGCCGGTCATGGCGGGCTTGAACTCGCTGACCGTGATCAGCACCACGGGGCTGGGCGCGAACGTGGTGATGATCTTGTTGAGGTTCTTCAGATACTCGGGGCTGTTTCCACCGTCGTTCGAGCCCAGGAAAACGACGCCCACGTCCCAGCCGGCGCTGATGCGCTTGGCCAAGACCTCGTTACCGAAGACGATGCCACGGCTGACCTCTGCCTCGACCTCGACCTGCCAGCCCAGAGGCACCAGGGCAGTGCACATGTCGTTCGAGTAGCGCTTGGCCGTGGACGCCAGAACGGAATCGCCGATCAGCAGCACCCGATTGCCGTCGGCACGCAACCCGGTGGTCGTGCTGGCCGGCACGCTGGTCGGGGTGGAGGTCGGCGTGGGCGACGTGCTGGCATCGGTCGATTCCACGGTGACACCCGACGCAGTGGGCAATGGCTCGGGCAACTCGCCGACCAGGGCAATGGTGTCGGAAACGTCGACAGAACCGGCATCTCCAGGCCCTGCTGCCTGGGCCGCGCACGCGGTTACCAGGATGGCGCAGAGCGCGCCAACGACTTCTCGACGAATTCGCATGAACTCCCTATTGGAGTCAATGACGGTGTCGGAAGCAAGTCACCACACCGGACCGTGATGTTGCCGACACGATCTCGGTCGGGGACTCAGCGGTTCTGCAACGCGTCGCGAATGTCGGTGAGCAACTGCACTTCCGTCGGCCCGGTGGGTCCAGAATCGATCGGCTTGCGCATGTGGTTGTACGCCTTGATGATCATGAACAACACCAGTCCGGTCATGATCAGGCTGATCAACGATGTGATGACCGTGCCGACTTCCAGGAACGTGCCATTGGACTTGATCGTCTTGTCGGGGTTCAGAATGACCTTGTCGGAGATCTTGATCTTGACCTCGTCGAAGTTCGGCTTGCCGAAGATCGCTGCGATCAGATTCATCATCACTCCGTCGGTGAACGCGGTGATCACCCGGCCGACCGCAGCACCCAAGATGACCGCCACCGCCAGTTCGATCATGTTGCCGGTGGCGATGAAGTCCTTGAACTCCTTCAGGAAACTTCTCACGGCTGTTGCTCCTTCATTGATGGGCGAACGGCGTCATTGAAGCACGTGGGTGTGCCGCAGAACGACACCTTCGGGCAACTATCGTCAAATCTCGATGACGGTCCCCACCAGACGCGTACAGGGGGGCGCGCTGAGGACTGCACTTTCGTTCGCTGCCGCAGCGTTGATGGTCACGGCCTGTGCCGATACCGGCAGCACCACACCGACCTCGCTGGTGCCACTGGTCCCGGCGGGCGCGCTGCCCGTCTCGACCCTGGCGCCCAGCACCACGGCGGCGCCCAGCAGTGATCCCAACTCGCCACTGATCGCCGCCGTCCCCGATCTCGAGTGCGCGTACGCCGACGAGTTGGCCGGCGGCGAGATCACTTTCATCGTCGGCGATCGCCTGTACGGCTCGGCACCCGACGGCACGGTCGTGCGCTGTCTGGCCGGCCTTCGTGCCGACCAGCGCGGTCCGGTGAAATGGTCGCCCGACGGCACCCGCGCCGTGCTGAACGCGGCCACGGTGTACGACGGTGCCGGCGCTCGATTCAGTGGTTTCGATGCCGTCAACACTCGTGTGCAGTGGGAGTGGCCCGCGGCCACCGGCATGTTCGCCCCTACCGCAACGAACCGAACGCTGGTCCGTCGCGACGCAGCAGACCCAAACATCCGCACCGAAATCACGTTCCTGACCGACACCGTCGCTGCCGTTGCGCACCCCGCCGGTGGCGTGGTCATCGCCTCGGGCACATCGGCCGATGGCACCAGCGGCATCTACGCCGCAACCGAATCTGGCGACAGCACGCGCATGCTGGTGTCCACGGCCAGCGTCGCCGCCACCGCGGCATCGGTGACCGAGCTGGGCGCCGACGCCGCTGGCGACATGCTGTACTTCCTGGTCGAGAACGGCACGTCGTTCAAGGTCGAGCAATTGGTCTTCGGCGATCTGTCGGTCACCGAATTGTCGTCAGAGCAGGCGCCCATCGTGCAACTGACCGTTGGTCCCACACGACGCTCGGTGGCCTGGAAGGTGGGGTTGTGCAACAGCACCACCCAGACCCGGGTGCGCGACGACCGCACGGCCACAGCGGTGGACGTGGGCATCGGCACGCCGATCGAACCGCTGTCGATCGCTCCGGTCGGGTGGTTGGATGGCGCCAGACTGGTGGTGGCCACTCGGCCGCTCGGATGCGACGGCCCGGCCGATGTGTGGATCTGGAACCTGCTCGATTCGTCGGCCACTCTGCTGGCCAAGACCGTCGAGTTCGCCGCAGTGCGCACCACGCCCGAAGGCGCGGCACCGCTGGCCATCGCCGCGGAGGCGGTGCCTGCAGTCGTCCCCTGATCAGCCAGCCCAGATCAGCCAGCCCAGATCAGCCAGCAGGATCGGCGAGCTGAGCTGGGTCCAGCTCTTCGAAGCGGTCGATGGTGCGCAGCGACGGGAACGACAGGGCCCAGATACCTACGACCGCCAGCGTGCCCAGGCCGCCGCCCACCACGGTGGCGGGCGTCCCGAAGTTCTGGGCGACGACACCGCTCTCGAACGCGCCCAACTCGTTCGATGCGCCGATGAACACGTTCTCGACTGCCAGCACTCGGCCGCGCTTCTCGTCGGGCGTCACCAGTGGAACGAGCGATCCGCGGATGAACACACTGACCATGTCGGCCGCACTCAGCACGATCAGCGCGATGAACGCGACCAGGTAGCTGCGAGTGACGCCCAACACGATGGTGGCCGCCCCGAACACAGCCACCACGATCAGCAGGGTGCGACCGACATGACGGCGCACGGGTCGCACGGCGATCATGACGGCCATGGCCGCGGCCCCGATGCCTGGCGCTGCCCGCAACCACCCGTAGGCGATGTCACCCACGTGTAGACGTTCGACGGCAATGGCCGGCAGCAGCGCGACGGCGCCGCCGAAGAGCACCGCGAACAGGTCCAGTGAGATCGCCGCGAACAGCACGGGTGTGCGACGGATGAAACGCAGGCCCTCCATGGCCGAATGCAGGGTGGGACGCACATCTGGGTCCTGAGGTTCGGGGCTGCGCACGAAGCGAACGGCGACGATGCCGAACCATCCGGCCAGGATCAGTACCGACGAGCCCAGGTATGCCACCCATGGGTCGGCTGCGTACAGGAAACCCGACGCCGCGGGCCCGATGATGATCGCTGCCGTCCAGGTGGCCGAGAACAGAGCGATGGTTCGGGGCAACCCACCCTCGGGTGCCACCATCGGTGGCATCGACCTGATCGCCGGTGCCTGGAACGCACGGGCGATGCCGTAGCCGAAGGCGATGATGAACAGCGGGAAGACCGAGGTGGGTTCGGTGGTCGCATAGATCATCAGCGCCAGCGAACTGAGCAGCTCGCCGCCTACGGCGAACAGCGCAACGGTGCGCCGGTTGAACCGATCGGCAACGCTGCCGGTGACCAACACCAGCAACATCGCCGGCAGGAACTCGGCCAGCCCGATGAAGCCGATGTCGGACTCGTGCCCGGTGATGTCGAACGCTTGCTTTTGCAGGGCGACGGCCTGCAGCGCCACACCCGCATACAGCGCGAAGTTGCTGACCAGCAGTCGGCGAACCGGGCCGAATCGCCAGACCTCGAGCAACGAGTACGCGGGGGCTGCAGGGGTGGATGGGTCGATCGGACCTGTGGTCGGGGTGCTCACAGCGAGTCAGCACGCTACCCGTGCGTGCTACAACCGACGCCATGACTCCCCTCGCCAATGACACCCGCTGGCTGGACGCGACCGATCAGGCTGCGATGGTCGCCCGCAAGGACGCGACGCCGCTCGAGATGCTCGAGGCATCGATCGAACGGATCGAGGCGATCGATCCCCAACTGAACGCGGTGATCATCCGTTGGTTCGACCACGCCCGCGAGGTGGCCGCCGGGCCACTGCCCGGTGGCGTGTTCCGCGGCGTGCCATTCCTGCTGAAAGACCTGTGGGCCAACTACGCAGGCCAACTGATCAGCAACGGCAATCGCGCGTTGAAGGATGCGGCGATACCGGCAACCGCCGATACCACGCTGGTCGGTCGGTTCCGGGCCGCCGGGCTGGTCACTGCGGGTCGCACCAACAGCCCCGAGTTCGGCAGCCTGCCGACCACCGAGCCCGAAGCCTGGGGGCCGACCCGCAACCCGTGGAACACTGCGCATTCGGCTGGCGGGTCCAGCGGTGGTTCCGCCGCTGCGGTGGCAGCGGGCATGGTGCCCATCGCCCACGCCAGCGATGGTGGCGGCTCGATCCGCATTCCTGCGTCGTGTTGCGGCCTGGTCGGCCTGAAGCCGTCGCAGGGGCGGATCACGCTGGGACCGTTGCGCGACGAGAGCAACCTTGGTGTCGAGCTGTGCGTCAGCCGCTCGCTACGCGACACCGTGTCGATGCTGGACGCAGTGCGCGGCCCGGGCATCGGCGACACAGTGATCGCTGCCCCGCCGGTTCGCCCCTACGTGGACGAGCTGGGCGCCGACCCCGGCCGGCTACGCATTGGCCTGTTGGATCATCATCCGCTCGGCGCGGCCGTGCACGACGAGTGTGCGACGGCGGCCCGCAACGCCGCGAGCTTGCTCGAGTCGCTGGGGCACTCGGTGGAACCGGGGTTTCCTGGCGCGTTGGCCAATCCCGACTTCGCCAGGCGGTTCGGCGCGCTGTGGAGCACCAACATGGGCGTCAGCATGGCTCGCATCGGCGAGCAGCTGGGCCGCGAGATCACGATCGACGACGTCGAGCTGGTCAACTGGATGCAGGCCGATTTCGCCCGCAAGTTCAGCGGCATCGACTATGCCCAGGCGCTGGCCGCCAACGTCACCTTCCGGCGGGCCGTGCAACGCTGGTGGGCACCGGCACCCGACGGCGATGGCTTCGATCTACTGATCACGCCAACGCTGGCCGAGCCACCCGTTCCGCTGGGCACGTTCAACACTGACCCGGCCGCACCGATGGCGCCCATGGCGCGGGCCGGGCAGTACGTGCCGTTCACGCCGGCGTTCAACTCCAGTGGTCAGCCAGCCATCAGCCTGCCTTTGCACTGGACCGCCGAGGGGCTGCCCGTCGGTGTGCAGCTGGTAGCCGCCTACGGTCGGGAAGACATCTTGATCAGAGTGGCAGCACAGCTCGAACAAGCCGCACCATGGGCCCACCGCCGACCCCCTTTGTGAAGATCAGGCTGTGAAGATGAGGCTGTGAAGATCGCTCTGGGGGCTCGCCTAGCGGGCGGTCCAACCGCCATCCACGATCAGGCTCTGCCCGGTCATGAACGAGCCGGCAGGTCCTGCCAACAACAGCAGCGCTCCGTCCAACTCGTGCTCGAACCCCATCCGGGGCATCGGTGACATCTGGGCGATGTAGCGCTGCGCACCATCGTCGGTATCCATCCCGGCCGTCATCTCGCTGGGGAACCATCCGGGGCACAGCGCGTTCACCCGAATGCCCTTGCGGGCCCACTGCAGCGCCAGCTCGCGGGTCAGGTTCACCACCGCGCCCTTCGACGCGCAGTAGTGCGCCTGCTTGACCGGCGTCGAGCCGACGTGGCCCAGCATCGACGCGATGTTGATGATGCTGCCTGCGCCGGCGGCGATCATCGACGGCGCACACAGCTTCGACAGGTGCCACAAGGCGGTGACGTTCAGCTCCATCGCGCTTCTGAACACGTCCAGGCTCTCGTCCTCGACCGACACCTTGTGGCCGATGCCGGCGTTGTTCACGAGCACATCGATGCGACCGCAGCGAGCCAGCGTTTGAGCCACCACTCGTTCGCGGTCGTCGCCGTTCGACAGGTCGGCCACGATCACCTCGGTGCCCGGCACGGCGTCGGCCAAGGCCGCCAATCGATCGGCTCGGCGGGCGACAGCCACCACTGTTGCTCCGACCGCGCCGAGCACCCGCGCGAACCGGTCGCCCAGCCCCGACGACGCCCCGGTCACGATGGCCACGCGGCCGTCCAGTCGGAACAATGAGAGCGGATCGATCAGCGAGTCTGGTGGCGACGACATGATCGCAATCTATGAGACGCCGCAGGTGTGTACCGATCTGATGACATTTGCTTCAGTTCAAAGAAAATCCGCCGAAGAGTGAACCAACTGCGGGCCTGCGGCGTCGAAATGAGTGTGGATATGCGGAACAGTGCCGAGAACCGTGGCGAGCGTGATCGCCAGACCGATTGGCCGGCAATGCTGCGGCTGGCAATGGTCGCAAGCGCGTTCGCCGCGCTTGCTGCAGTTGCCCTCAGTGGCTTCGTCGCCGAGACGACCATCGTGGTGTGCGTCATCGTGGCCGCCACCATGGCCAGCTGGTTCCAGATCGAGCATCCGCGTCCTGCGCCTCGCAGCGTCCGTGTCAGACGCCACTGACTGCACGTCCGAGAGATCCGCCGACCGATCATCGATGGGGGGCGGCGGCTGAGCGTCGAAACGTCGGGGTGTGCCAGCATCTGCCGATGACCGACCCGCACGCACACGATGATCCGCTCGTCATCCTCGTTCACGGTGCGTGGCATGGCGCATGGTGCTGGGCTTCGTTGCAAGCCGAGCTGGACCGACGCGGCATCGCCTCGCTGGCTGTGGACCTGCCCGGTCACGGGGCATCCGTGTTGCCGCTGACCGACATGCATGGCGATGCCCAACACGTTGCTGACGTCATCAACGGGCTGGGTCGGCGCGTGGTGCTGGTGGGCCACAGCTACGGCGGCGCCGTGATCACCGAGGTGGCCGCCCGCGCGAAGGGCATCGACCATCTGGTCTACGTTGCCGCCTTCGTGCCAGATCAGGGCGAGAGCGTGGGATCGTTGCTGGCATCGCTTCCCCCGGCCGAGGTTGCGCTGACTGCGGCAGTCATTGCTCGCAGCGACGGCACCATGACCATCGATCCGGCCGGCGCCCAAGCGGCGTTCTACGGCGCGTGCTCGCCCGAAGTCGTTGCATCGGCCGTCAGCCGGTTGTCGCCGCAGCCCTTCGCGACCATGTCGCAGCCCACCACCGGCGACCCCCGCTCCACCATTGCCTCGACGTACATCGCATGCACACAGGACGGCGCAGTGGCGTACGCGCATCAACAACTGATGGCACCCCGATGCACCGCAACCGTGACGTTCGAGACCGACCACTCACCATTCGTATCGATGGTCGAGCCCACCGCCGATGTGATCGCCAGCGTGCTCGGCGATGCCACTGCGGGGGCCGGAGCAAGCTTGTGAAGGTTCGTATCGGCTACGGCTTCGGAGTGCGGACCAAGCTGAACGACGCCGGCTTCGCGACGGTCGTCGATGCCCTCGAGCGTCTGCAGTTCGACAGCCTGTGGCTCAGTGAACGGTTGGGGGGCGAGGCGCCCGATCCGTTGGTGGCCATGTCGTTCGCCGCTGGCCGCACGACCAAGTTGAAGTTCGGCATGAGCGTCATGGTGCTGCCGGGCCGCAACCCGGTGGTGCTTGCCAAAGAACTGGCGACACTTGATCGACTGTCACAGGGACGCGTGCTGCCGGCATTCGGTCTGGGTGTTGCCGATGCGCACGAGCAACAGGCCTTCGGTGTCGAGCGCAGTGAGCGAGCCGCGTGGTTCGACGAGAGCATGGCCGTGCTGCGCGCGTGCTGGAGCGGCGAACCGGTCACCCACCACGGCACCCGCTACCACTACGACAACCTTCGCGTCCTGCCGCACCCGCATCAGCAGCACCTCGACGTGTGGCTGGGTGGCATCGCGCCGTCAGAGCTGCGACGCGTGGGACGTCTGGCCGATGGCTGGCTGCCCAGCTTCGTCACCCCCGACGATGCGGCTCGCGGCCGCGAGGTCATCGAGCGCACCGCGGTCGAGCACGGCCGCGCGATCGACGACGATCACTACGGCGCGCTCATCCCCTACGCGAACGGCGACGTGCCCGAGGCGCTGCTGGCCGGCCTGGCCAAGCGACGGCCCGATCTGGACGATCCATCGGTGCTGGTTCCTGCCGACTGGGACGCGCTGATGGCAACGATCGACGCGTTCGTGGCGGTGGGCACCACCAAGTTCGTCATCCTGCCGTTGGTCGAGCCCGCCAACCCCGAAGCCTGGGTCGAGCACCTCGAGCTCGCTGCCCCCATCGTGCTCGCCCGCCAGACCTGACCAGACCTGACCTGACCTACCTGTGGCCTGACCGGCTGCCCAGGTCAGACCAGCAGAGAGGCGAGTGCGTCGAGGTACGGCCGCGGGTCGATGCCCAAGCCCTCGCCATACAGCTTCACCTTGGGCTCGGTGCCGCTGGGGCGCACCTGCAGCCGCAGGTCGTCGCCGCACTGCAACCGCAGCAACCCGGCCTCGGGGTACCACCCGACCGACGTGACGGCACGTCCGGCGACCTCGGTGGGAGGCGTCGCCCGCAGTCGCGAAACCGCCGCAACCCCGACACTGGGCTCCAGATGTACCGAGAGGTCGGCGATGACATGCTTGCCGTACTGATCGACGATGGCATCCAGCCGGCCTTGCAGCGTGGTGCCCTCTTCTGCGGCCAGCGCAGCGACCTCGGCCAGCAGGATGGCGGCGGTGATGCCGTCTTTGTCCAACGGCCGGTCGCACACCAGATAGCCCAGGGCCTGCTCGTACCCGAACACGAATCGATACTCGGGGTGCTCCAACACCGTGTGGCCGATCCACTTGAAACCGGTGAACGTCTCGGTGGTGTGCACGTGATGGCGAGCCGCCATGCGGCCCAGCAACGACGACGAGACAAGCGTCGTGATCACGAACCGGTCGTCGCCACTGGTGTGACGCAGGATGTGGTCGGCCAGCAACCATCCGATCTCGTCACCGCCCAGGCGGCGCCAGTCGTCCTTCGACGTGGCGGGCGATCGCATCGGAATGGCTGCGGCCATGCGGTCGGCGTCGGGGTCGTTGGCCAAGGCGATGGGCGCATCGACGCTGGCGGCCAGCTCGATGAGCAGATCCATTGCGCCTGGCTCTTCGGGATTCGGGAAGCTGACCGTGGGGAACGTTCCGTCGGGTTGCTGCTGCTGCGCCACCACGTGCGGCTCGGCCAGACCGGCGCGGGCGAATGCCTCGACCAGCGTGGCGCCTCCCACGCCGTGCAGGGCTGTGTACGCCGCACGACCACCGGCCAGCTCTGGCCGGAATCGCACGGCCGGCGCAGCATCGAGGTACGCCTGCACCAGGGTGTCATCCAGCATCTCGATCAGCGGATCATCCTCGTTCGACAGCTGCACGTCGCAGGGGTCGATTGCATCGATGCACGCGGCAATCTGCTCGTCGGCCGGTGGCACGATCTGCGCGCCCGTGTGCAGGTACACCTTGTAGCCGTTGTCGGCGGGCGGGTTGTGGCTGGCCGTCACCATCACGCCGGCGGCCGCCTCGGTACCGACGATGTTCCACGCCAGGACCGGTGTGGGAACGACGGTCGAGAACAGCAGCGCTCGTATGCCAAAGCCTGCGCAGACCCGGGCGGTGTCCATGGCGAACACGTCGCTCTTGCGTCGAGCGTCGTAGCCGATGATCACACCACGCTCGCGCGCATCGGGCATGGTGGCCAGCAGGTGCTCGATCAGACCTGCCGCCGCCTGACGGACGACCAGTCGATTCATCCGTTGCGGTCCGGCACCGACTGCGCCGCGCAGGCCGGCGGTGCCGAACTGCAGACGACCGGTGAAGCGCTGCGCCAGCTGATCGGCCGGCCCCGTCAGCAACTGCTCGAGCTCGATGCGCATGTCCTGGTCCGGCTCGGCGCCCAACCATTTCTCTGCGGTGCTTCGCAGGTCGGCCCGCGGGTCGGCTGGGTGAGCTGTCATGGCGGTCTCCGAGGAAGGTAGTGCGGTCAGGGAATGAGGGACTTCAGTGCCACCAGCGGCCGAGGACCGACGTGCGAGATGACCTCGGCGGCGGCGATGGAACCCAGCCGAGCGCAGTCGACCAATGACTGGTTGCGGGTGTATCCGAACAAGAAGCCCGCCGCAAACAGATCGCCCGCGCCTGTGGTGTCGAGCACCCGATCGACCGGCACGGCCGGCTCGTGCATGACGCCGTCGGGAGTGACCACCAGACAACCCTCGGGGCCGGTGGTGATGACTGCCAACGAGCAGTCGTGCTGCACAGCCGCAATGGCGTCGTCGAGGTGATCGACCTGATACAGCGACTGCAGTTCGTGCTCGTTGCCGAACAACAGATCGACGTCGTCGGCGACCAGCGAGCGGAAGTCGTCGCGATGGCGATCGACGCAGAACGAGTCGCTGAGCGTCAGCGACACCAGCCGCTTGTTGTCGTGGGCGACGCGGGCAGCGTGCCGGAACGCAGCCTTGGCCTCGTCTCGATCGAACAGGTATCCCTCCATGTACAGCACCGCACCGGCAGCGACCGTGGCATCGTCGATGTCTGCCTGATGCAGCAGCGACGACACACCCAGGTACGTGTTCATGGTGCGCTCGGCATCGGGCGTGACCACGATGATGCAACGTCCGGTGGGTGTCTCGGGATCGGGGCTGCCGGGGCGAAACTGCACACCGACTGCACGAAGGTCGTGCCCGAACACCTGACCGAGATCGTCGTTGCTGACCTTGCCGATGTATGCAGCGCGACCACCGAAGCTGGCGATGCCACACATCGTGTTGGCGGCCGAGCCCCCACTCATCTCCACGGCGCTGCCGAGGGCCTTGTAGATGTGCAATGCCCGCTGCGTATCGACCAGCGTCATCGAGCCCTTCACCAGATCGTGCTGGTCGATGAACCGGTCGTCGGCATGAGCGATGACATCGACCAGGGCATTGCCCACGCCGACCACATCGAAACGCGGGGCCACGTCGAAACGCGCGACCGCATCACTGCGCGGAGCGACATCGCTGCTGGTTCGGTCGGCCACGTCGAGCAACGCTACCCGTCCCGCCAGCAGTTGCCAGCGTCTCGGAGCGTGCGTCCCGTAGCGTGGCGGAGTGACGCCGGACGACGTGCACCAGGCCCGGGCCACCATCTTGGCGTTGGCCGATCTGACGCCCTCCGCCGAACGAGCCGACGAGGCGCTCAGTATCCCGCTGGAATGGTTCCGATGGTTGGATCGTGGCCTGTGGGACATGTTGGGGTCACCGACGCCGCTCGCGCCATCAGTGAGTTTTTGGAATGGCCAGCTGCTCGACTCGACCCGTCAGCAGACTCCCGTGTACGGCGTGCCGCTCGAACGGCAGTACGCCGACCGCCTTGT